>JAAYJR010000187.1 GCA_012522835.1 Bacteroidales bacterium | reverse complement strand
TTTAAATAGATATATACAAATGGAAAATTATTATGAACTAAAGAACAGTCCTTTGGAAAATAAATACGGAAGACGAAAATTTTTAAAAACGTCAATTGTCGGGAGTATTTCTGTTTTATGCATGCCTCCAATTTCTAATGTATTTTATTCCTCCGCGGACAGAATAAAATTTGATCTTTCACTCGATAGTCCGACACGCTATTTTGACGGGGATAACTGTTTTGTTCATGCCAGGTCGGGGATTGTCCCGGGTGCAGGGGAAAATGGCCTTCCGAGGATTGTAATGACTATGAATACTCAGGATCTTTCGGGAAGTGACGTATTCAGGGGTGTTTATGGTATGCATACTGATGACCTGGGTAAACACTGGACTACCCCTTCCGAAGTAAAAAACCTGGCACCTCATTATGAAATCATAAATGGTGAAAGAAGGCCAGCTGCTTTAAGTGATTTTTCTCCAAAGTGGCATAAAAGTTCTAAAGCTCTTTTGGGTACAGGGCATACAGTTGTTTATACACAGGACTGGAAAGTGAGAAATCCCCGGCCCCGAAATACATCTTATTCAGTTTATAGTCCTGATTCCGGGATATGGTCGGCCTGGCAAAAGCTGGAAATGCCTGACCCTGAAAAGTTTTATGATTGCGGATCAGGAAGTGTCCAGCGATATGACCTGCGGGACGGAACTATCTTACTTCCTGTTTCATTTCGTCCACCGGGCTCCGGGATTATCAGTACAGTGACAGTTATAAGATGTGCATTTTACCGTAAGAAACTTGTTTATATTGAGCATGGTAATGAAATGAACATTAATGTTCCACGCGGTTTTGGGGAGCCGTCGCTGACATTTTTCAGTGGAAAATATTTCCTGACTTTGCGTAATGATCAGCAGGGATATGTTACAAAAGGAAGTGACGGACTGCATTTTGATGAACCCAGGGTATGGACTTTCGATGACGGAGAGGAACTTGGTAACTATAATACCCAACAACACTGGGTCACTCATAGTGACGGCCTGTTTTTGGTTTATACCCGCCGTGGAGCAGGCAATGATCATGTTTTCCGGCACAGGGCTCCCTTATTCATGGCTCAGGCAGACCCTGATAAGTTGTGTGTGATCCGTGATACAGAGAGGATACTTGTACCTGAGAGGGGAGCAAGGCTGGGTAATTTTGGTGTGACTGATATCAATGCTGATGAGACCTGGGTGACTGTTTCGGAATGGATGCAGCCAAGAGGGGTGGAGAAATACGGAAGTGACGGAACTGTCTTTGTTGCCCGTATACATTGGGCCACTCCAAATCGTATTTTTCAGATTTAAAAAATATAAATATGCAAAAGTTAAAACTATTATTGTTGATACCTGTTTTCAGCGTTTTTCTGTTTAGCTGCACCGGTTCGGAATCAGACCATAAATCTGATAGTCAATTTAATGTTAGTGTTACACCTTTTCAACCATTACTGATAAACGATGACCATAATAGTGAAGGATTGCTGGTCACTTTGAAAGACGGGAAAATACTGCTGATCTTCAGGCTGGATCCGGGGAAGAAAGGTGACCATGTGGGTACCGACGGGTATATAGCAAAAATTAAATATAACCCTGATACGGATAAGTGGGGAGAGGTTGAAACAGTATACAACAGTAACCGGTATGATGACCGTAATATTCACGGGGGTATTACTAAAGATGGCAGGATAGTGGTTTTTTTCCGTCATTATGATGGTAAGGAAACCGAAGGCCGTTATTTTATTTATAGTGATGACAATGGAGAAACTTGGACTGAACCTCAGATTTCCAAAGCCTGGACTGATCCGCAGGTTAATAATATACCCGGCATTTGGAGTACTGGACAGATGTTTTATAATCCTGATATAAACATGTATGTAATGTTAGGATGCAGGAGATACATTACTTATAGCCGGGATGGTTCATCCTGGGAGGAATATAATATGATCACAGACAACGAGGATTATAAATTATCTGAAATTGCAGGCGCCTGGTGCGGAAAAAACCTTATGATTGCCCTTTTAAGGGATGATGTCAGGGAGCACGGACACCCTTTAGTGCAGCTGGAATCACATGACAATGGATTAAGCTGGACAGAACCTGTTCAGACAAATATTCCCCCGGACAAGCATTGGGGTGCTGCCCCTCAAATTATATATAATCAAAATCGTGACCTGCTGATTGCATTGAACAGTGACCGTTATTCCAGGCCTAATGAACAAAATAGTTTGTTTATTTATACAGCGAGGCCTGATGATATAACCGGAAATCCTACAGGATGGAAATTGCAGCATGAATTATTGAGGCCGTGGGCGGAAGCCGGCTTCACAGGTGACAGGCCTTTAAATCAAAATCTTTATGGTTATCCTACAATCACCCTCATCAATAAAAATGAATACCTGGTTGTATTTACTGAAAGAGCAGTGATGGACGGGTCAGAACAGGCTGATTTATATTATTTCAGAATGATCATAAACTAGATTACAGAATTAAAATTACATTGGAATAATTTTCTTTAGTGGTGACTTTTTTTCTGTTAAAATCAGGATCGGAAAGAAGTGGAGAGTTCTCTTGTTGTAATTAATTGGAATTTAAATAGATATATACAAATGGAAAATTATTATGAACTAAAGAACAGTCCTTTGGAAAATAAATACGGAAGACGAAAATTTTTAAAAACGTCAATTGTCGGGAGTA
>JAAYJR010000018.1 GCA_012522835.1 Bacteroidales bacterium | reverse complement strand
TTGTTGCTTCCGACGGAACAAAGGCTTCTGTATGTATGGGACCGGCAATGGATCATCAGATAATAAGGGAGCTATTTACCAATTGTATAAAAGCTTCGGATATTCTCAATGCTGACAGGGAATTTGCAGACACCCTGACACATATGCTTGAAAAACTGACTCCCTCACAAATCGGATCAGACGGAAGGATATTGGAGTGGTCAGAGGAACTGCCTGAAGCGGAGCCCGGGCACAGGCATATGTCGCACCTGTACGCCTTGTACCCGGGCGAGGAGTTTACAGATCCGGTGAATCCTAAGTGGAAAGAGGCTGCCCGGAAGTCAATCGAAGCCAGGCTGTCGCATGGCGGGGGACATACCGGTTGGAGCAGGGCATGGATAATTAACTTTTTTGCACGACTGGATGACGGGGATAAGGCATTTGAAAATATTCAGGCTCTGTTTTCCAAATCAACACATCCTAACCTGTTTGATAACCATCCGCCATTTCAGATCGACGGCAATTTTGGTGCTACAGCAGGTATGGCAGAAATGCTGCTGCAAAGTCATAACGATATCCTGAGGATTTTACCTGCCCTGCCTTCAGTATGGGAAAAGGGAAAGATCAGTGGATTGCGTGCCCGGGGCGGATTTGAGGTAGATATAGAGTGGGAGGGGAATGAATTGAAAGAGTTGAGTATTTTATCTTTGACTGGAAATAATTGTACTGTTTCCTATAAAAATTTGTCCGTTGAATTTAAAACAGAGAAGGGTGAGAAGATGACGCTTGGCCCGGATCTTAAACCAATTTAACAGAGATGATTAAACATTCTGCAATTGTCTTCATGAAAACCTTAAGCATGCTAAAATTTTTTAATTATACGTCGCTTTCGAAAAATATTTTAATAAATCTTAAACATCCACATTTTTTCGGTGTCGCTAATCCGATTTTAGCAAATTTTTTACTTTTTCATTTAATAATACTTCTGTTTTCATGTAAGATGGATGATGAGGTTTCTTCAAGCCGGCCAAATATCCTGATTGCAATGAGTGATAATCAATCGTTTCCTTACGCCGGGGCTTATGGTGACAAGCTGGTAAATACTCCGGGATTTGATTATATTGCTGAACAGGGAGTACTCTTTATGAATGCATTTTCTTCTTCACCGGGCTGTGCTCCCTCGAGGGCATCGATTCTTACAGGCAGGTATCCCTGGCAAAATGAGGAGGCCGGAGGCCATCAGACTCTCTATCCTTCAAAATACATACCTTTTACTGACATTTTGGAGGCAGCCGGATACCATGTAGGATTCACCGGAAAAGGATGTGCCCCCTTCAACTGGAAGCAGGGTGGCAGAGATCGCGATCCTGCAGGAAATGAATATAACGATATCCGCTATGCATGGGCAGATTCAATTGTGATCCCGGATGAAAATATTCCCGACCCAGAGGCCTTTGCTTCCAATATTTCTATGGTTGATTATGCCGAAAATTTCAGGTCATTTTTAGCTGCAAAGTCGGATAACAGGCCTTTTTGTTTTTGGTATGGATCAAGAGAGCCACATGTACCCTTTGAAGAGGGGTCAGGTTTAAGAAGCGGAAAAGATATCAGGGATGTTATGGTTCCTGCCTTTCTTCCCGGACATGATTCTGTCAAACAGAGTATAATGGATTATGCTTTTGAAATTGACTGGTTTGACAAGCATCTTGTTGAAATGATAGAGATACTGAAAGAGAAAGGTGAACTTGACAATACAATTATTATTGTCACATCAGATAATGGTATGCAATTTCCTTATGCAATAGCCAATTGTTATGAATACGGGATCCATGTCCCGCTTGCCGTTTCCTGGCCTGGAAAGATAAAAAAAGGCAGGATCATTGAGGATATCGTCAACCTGACAGAATTCGCACCGACCCTGCTGGAATTAACCAATATCTCCCCGGGTGAGATGCAGCCTCTCTCTGCA
>JAAYJR010000554.1 GCA_012522835.1 Bacteroidales bacterium | reverse complement strand
CTCCTGCCAGGAAACCGACATTCCCGTCACCTGTGCAATCGGCAAAAAGATCCCCTTTAAAAAGTAATTCTTCACCTGTGATTATACTTTTCCCGGTAACCGACACTATCTTATTTCCAACCCTGGTAACATCATAAACATGTGTATTCAGAAAAAGAGATATATTTTTCTCATTTGATACCATCTGAAGCTTCTTATCATCCCCGTAGTTACTTGCCGGGCCTGCATTATGAATTTTTTTTTCGGGATTCTTCTCAATAATTTCCAGAATCCGCCTGCTTCTCTCAGAGCCGGGATCTCTCTCTGCCTCCCAAAGGGTCCAGTGCCCGACTGATCCGACTTCATCAACCAGCTTTCCCAGGTTTGGATATGGTTCCTGAAAAATCAGTCCGGAAAGGCCAACCCGCACTTCTGTACTGTTATTGCCGCCAAGGACCGGCCTGTTCTGTACCAGTGCAACCTTACAGCCCAGTCTTGCTGCACTTATTGCACTGCAAATGCCTGCCATGCCTCCTCCAACCACAACCAGATCAAACTCTCCTGCAACCTGCGGATGGTCAGGCTGCCCCAGGTTAGTGCGACGAAATTGATCCAAAGCAACCCGGTCATCAGGAGGCCGAAAGTTTAAATCCCGGGTTAAAAATATTGCATCACATCTTCCGTTAAAACCTGTCATGTCGTGCAGAGCTAAACTGACTTTACCTTTATCGAGATTTACTGTCTTACCATCCTGCCAGTGCCACTCTGATCCTTCTGTTCCAAAAATTGTATCAATGGGTTTACCATCTATAATTAACCGGAATTTGCCGGGACTGCCTTTTACATTCCATGGTGCAACCCAGTCACGTGTGCGCACCCAGACCCTGTACTCTCCACTCTCCGGAATTTCTGCATAAGTGCCTGCATCCTCAACCGGTACACCCAATCCATGTGCCATCAAATAAGCAGAACCCATTTGATCCATACTTTGCTGATCATTAACCCAGCCGCCCTGGTCAATAAAACTTTCAGCCTCAATAAAAACTGGTTCAACATTCCTACACGAAACACAAAAGATAATAAGAAATCCCGCAAACAATACTTTTTTATTCATAACTGGAATTAATAATCAAAAATCAATCAAATATCTGTTTCTGTACCAGGCTTCCAATTATACCTGCAATTGCTCCAGCGATAAATGCAGCAGGCATAATCCAGAATACTTTTAACCCTCCAAACTCCCAGAATGCAACAGCCACAGCCATTAACACACTTGTCAGTCCGCCAATAATTGTCCCGGTACTTGTGGCAAAGGGAATAAAAATAGCCATAAAAAAGAGAACAAACAGAGGAGCCACAAAAAGATTCACCACCTTAATCACCACATCAAGAAGGTTCCCCTCTACATTACCGACAAGTAAACTTAATAAAATAGCAATAATTCCTACAAAAAATGATATCTTTTTTACCTGTTTCAAAGGGTCAGATGACACAAACCGGGGAATAACCCTTTTTATAATATCCTCATGAATAACAGAGGATGATGAATTAAGTCCGGATGATAAACTCGACATTGCAGCAGCCAGGATGGCAGATATAACCAATCCAGATAAGCCAACCGGTAAACCGATCAGTATGAACTTAGGTAAAAGACTGTCGGCCTGCTCATTTAATGTTTGTCCATACGACAGAAAATGTGGATTCCTGGTAAAATATGCTATCATTGCAAGGCCTACCAGAGCTAAAAATATCTTAACAATAAAAGTAACTATCAAAGATATGCCAAACGAGCGCCTTGCTGAGCTAATATCTTTTGTTGAAAGATATCTTTGCACTGCCATTTGATCCGACCCGTTTGTACAGACATACCAGGTTATCAGAAATATCATTGTATTGCCTACTGTCGTTCGCTCCTGCAGACTTACACCCCATTTAAAGGGGGCCCAATGCCCTAAATAGTGATCAGGGAGCCAGGAAGTAAAAGAGTTAAACTCGATCATGACAAAAAGGATGGCAAGTATTGTTCCTGCCCATAATATTACAGATTGTATGGCATCTGTTGCAATAACTGCTTTATATCCGCCGATTGTGGTATAAAGTATCGTTACCAGCATTAAAACAATACCTACGTAGGTTGCATAATGAGAAGGAATGTCTATAACAGCCATCAGTGCGGTGTTGATTGTGGCATAAATAATTGTAGCCATCCAAAAAAACCTAAGTGTCAGGAAAAAGAAAGTTGCAAGCATCCGGACATTAAGGCCAAGCCTTACTTCTAACAATTCATAAGCACTGGTAACTTTCATTTTCATGAAATGAGGGATCAGGAACCACCCTACAATGTAATATATAAGAGGAAAGATGATCATTGCAATGAACACAACCGGTCCGTTCTTTATCATCTCTCCGGAATAAGAAAGAAAACTTAATGAGCTTAACATAGTAATAAAGAGCGACAAGCCCACAATGAATGGCTTCATTTTTCTTCCTCCCAGCAGGTAATCTTCTGTATTCTTAACCTTCCGGGCAAAGTACCAGCCTATCAGGATCATAACAATACCATAAATGGCTATTACCAACTTGTCCCAGCCATGTAATGTATACTTCTGCCTTCTGTCAATCCTTAAAATCACATAAGAAGCCGCATTATCAATATCCAGTTCACTGCCAAATGATCCCTCATTCTTACCGGTAATAATTGAAGAGAGTAGCGGCAATTGATCTCTATCTGCCGATTCGCTTATTCCCAACAGAGCTTCATGACGATTTTTTTTAGTCGGATCAGAAATAATTTCCAGCAATTTTTGTTTCCATATTTTTGTCGGGAATACTGATAGTGAGTCATTTGGAGTATTAACAAGTGCACTGGTCAAAATATGGGTATATGCAGCAGAAGTATCAGGTTCGTTCAATGCTGCTTTCTTCAGGGACTCATAATTATCAATACTCACATCTTTAATATTACGCAAGGCATAAGCTGCTAAACGTCTCAGGGAGTTTGGCCCGTAAGATTTGCCGACAATATCTGTAAGAAGATTTTTAACTTTTTCAATATCACCATCCTGTGAATATGCTGTGCCCCATAAAGTATACAACCACAAAGAGTTATGCTTCCCATCTATAATCGGTTTAACCTTTTCGTCATTTTCCGGAAAAGGAAAATAATTCAGTTTAGCAAGCGATTCTGCAGCATGGATACGGTCAGGACTATCCGGATTTTCAAATACATTTACAATTGAGTCCAGCCATTGCTGTTTTTCCTCCGGCCTGAAAGCAGACTGCGACAGGACCCGCCATATACCAATTCTGTAATAAAGTTCATCACCTCTATTCTGCTGCTCCTCAATAAAACAGTCGTGAACCTCATTGAAATACCCCAGCTCAAGAAGAAATTCTGCAGCATGGACCTTCTCCCATGTTAAATCACTATTTAATGTACTTTTTAGTTTATTAATTGCTGTCTCCCTCAGCTCTTCATTTACGAAACGTTTTTTAGCTGTATTGTGACAACCTGAAAACAGGATCAAAAAAAGAAGAAACAGGAGGCAGGGTATCTTATTAAGTTTCATTGGCATCCCACTCAGATAAAATATTAACATTCAACAATTTACAATATTACAAAAATCATTACACCAAAAACTACATAATCTATCATGGGTTTGCTTATGACTATTTCTGATATTCTATTTTCCGAAAAGACTATACAATCCGGCTTCCTCCAGATCTTTCTTCATAGCCTCAAATTCATCATCAGTCAGTCCTCTTAAGGGGCTCCGGCAGGGCCCGCAATCAATACCGGCAATCTTCAGCATAGCTTTCCCTGCTACAATTCCTCCCCTGTAAGTAATTATCCTCTCAAAAATCCCAACTACTCTTAACTGCAGCTCTCTGGCTTTGGTAATGTCTCCTTTGTTAAATGCCCGGATCAACTCTTTGAACAGTCCGGGAATAAAATTGAAACTAGTACCTATTGCCCCCTGTACACCAAGTGTCAGTCCACACAATAAACTTTCGTCACTTCCCTGCATAATGTCAAATTTACCGTTATGTAAAGCCATACATTGCTGCATATCCATAAAATTGGAATGTGTGAATTTGAT
>JAAYJR010000530.1 GCA_012522835.1 Bacteroidales bacterium | reverse complement strand
CCATAAAAATATCCGGTATTTTATATATTTGTATAAAAATCGGAGAAATATGATTCCCAGGAAACTATTTGACAAGCTACTGGCACACCTTGAAAAAAAAGAGTTTAGCATACTTACAGGTGCCAGGCAAACGGGTAAATCCACACTGTTAAGGCAGATAGAAACACATTGCAGTGAACACAGGATTCCCGTTGTTTTTCTAAATCTGGAGAACAAATCAATTCTTTCTGTTCTCAATGAAAATCCATTAAATGTCCTTGGATATTTACCAAACATCAATAAAAGAACCATTGTTCTTGTTGATGAAGTACAATACCTTGATGATCCCTCCAATTTTTTAAAACTTTTATACGACGAACATGTTGATAAAATAAAAATTGTAGCATCGGGAAGCAGCGCATTTTATTTAGATAGCCGTTTCAGGGATTCTCTGGCCGGCAGGAAGAGGATTTTTCAGCTTTTCACCTGCTCTTTCGATGAATATTTGGAACTTTCAGAAAAACCAGAACTGCTCCTGGAAAAAAACAGGTTATCAGAAAATCCCAATAGCAAGAGTAGCAAAATAGATTATCTGCGTGTTGAATGGCAAAATTACCTGCTTTTTGGCGGTTACCCGGCTGTAATTACCGAGTCAAATGCCGATGAAAAAATAGTACGGTTGCGTGAACTGAGGGATTCGTTTCTAAAAAGAGATATTTTGGAGTCGGGAGTTTCCAATGATAAAGCATTTTATTCCCTGATGAGAATTATGGCATCCCAAACAGGAAACTTAGTCAATGTAAATGAATTGGCAAATACATTGCGCATTCAGAATAGCACTGTTACCAATTATCTTAATGTTATGCAGAAATGTTTTCACATTGCTTTGATCAGGCCATTTTTTAAAAATTTACGGAAAGAATTGGTAAAAATGCCCAAGGTTTATTTTATGGATACTGGAATGCGAAACTGCCTCTTGGAAAATTTTCAATCACCCAATATCCGGTATGATAAAGGGGAGATTTGGGAGAATATGGTTTTCAGGCAATTGATTGAGAAGTACAATGCAGATTCCATCCATTACTGGCGAACCACATCAGGGCAGGAGGTAGATTTTGTTTTACCCGGTATTGCTAATCCCAAAGCCATAGAAGCTAAATTCGATAAGGCTTTGATCAAAAAAAGCAAATACCGGAAATTTAAAGAAACCTACCCGGAAATACCACTGGAGTATGTTTGGATGGCACCTTTTAATGAAGATTTTTTCAGACTCGGAATTAACTGTTAAAATATATCGGGTGTCCTTTTATATGGTCTGAAATTCGGGGAGAGTGAAGATTTTTTGTTAATTTGTATTAATCATTTTTCATTATGAAGTCAATTACAATTAACTTTATTTTATTAGCCTGGTATCAAATTTGAATCTTTTCTGATCAATTAATCGGATTTTTGAATACTCCGGATGCCGGCAATTCAATATGTAATTGTGTGCACTGTATATAATGCAACTAGGCACTTTAAGAGCAATTGTTTTGGATTCTCTAACCCATCTTTCCCCAATTTCTGATAAAATTACCGGAGCGGGATAGACCGCCCAGTTTTTGGGTAAGTCGGTTATTTCTATTGCCGTTATTGAATTATCAGGAATATCAAGAGTAAGGATGTCTAATTCCGGAATTAGTAATGACGGTGTATGAACAAGTGTTTCCAACAGCGCAATCTCCTTATTTTCACCTGTATATAGAACAGGTGAACCTTTTTTATTCCAGCGGCCTCCAAACATTGCAGCTCCTCTGCCAGTCAAATCATTCGCATATTTTCTTCCTGTAATTCTATAAACATGCATAACTTAACTATAGACTCCGTATTCAATTCTGCCTAAAATATCTTTCACTTTTGAAATACCTCCCGGAATCTCAATTAATTCTTGTGGTTCCAATCCACCCAGAGCTTCATTTGGTAATTTTAGCCATTTAAAAAAAGCATCCCTGTTTCCAAAAACTTCTTCACCATAAAGAAATAAATCAGTTATTTCAAAAAGCTTTACAGAGAAATTTCTATCCAGATTCCTGTTAGCTTTTGTCCAACGGTATAAGGTTGGCTCAGAAATATCCAATATTTGTGCAACTAATTCCTTTGTTAAATTAAAATATTTGCTAAAATTCAATAGTACACTAACGTTGATTCCGGCACGGGCAATATGAATAAAGTCAAAGGGACTTTCAATTAGAGCCGGCATATATTTTTTACCAAGTACTTCTACAAGTTTCTCGTAATGCTCAGTTGTTTTTTCTTCTATCATGTGATAATATATTTTATTACATGAACGAAATTAATCATTTTTTGTTTTATTTCCAATTACTTTTTCAACCAAAATTTTATCAGCCTTTCGATTTTTTTTTTTGAGACAGTTGTTATCCATTCACTATTAATATTTTCCAGGTCAATCATAGTCTAAAAATTGGCAGTATATTCATTTTACAGCCGGAATATTGGTAATGAGTTTAAATATTTTCGGAATCTTTCTTTTCTGCTCCGTATATCTGCATAACCTAACATTTTGTTCTCATTTACAATGTATTTATTAAGTGCATTATTTTTTGAGCCATGTTTTTTATTAAGATGAAGTCGCATTTACGCAATCATGCTTCGATATTAGTTTATAGATCAAAATATCTTCGTATTACCCGGGAGTAGCTGGTTTCGATCGTAATTTTTGGATTACCGGGGCCATTCAATGAAACAATATAACGGTTATTAAAATAGCGGTGAATTCCCAATATCATATCCGTATTTACGATAATCGACCTTTGAACCCGAAGAAAATATTTTTAAATCAAGAGTATCACTTGCTGCTGAAACGGAATATTGAAGCCTCTCCTCAAACCTGATTTTTTCAATTTCCAGATAAGTATTTATCATTTCAATTTCTTCTTTTACAGATATGATATTATGGGCATCCCTGTTAATGCTGTACTTAAAATATCGTGACAATGAAAGTGCCATTTTTTTTGTTTTTTCTCCATCAAGAGTTGCCAGTCCGGCTATTGAATTTAAAGAATTATAAAGGAAATGAGGATTTACTTTGGCATGCAGCACTTCATATTGTGATTTTATAATTTGTTCTCTGGGTTTTAAGGTTTCTATTTTTGTCTGATTTTCTTTCATTTGCTGTAATTTGAATATGTAACGAAAAACTAAATCAAGACTTGTTGCTATTATTGCTAATATAAAATTCCAGATAGTATCGAATAAAAAATTATCATCCCATCCATGTCTGATATAAACAGCGAGTTCAGTAAAGTAAAAGTAAAAACATATAGATTCAATTAAAAACCTATGCGACAAGCACAAGGTAAAAGAATTATATATTTTTGGTTCTGTTTTGACAGATCGATTTAATGAAGCAAGCGATATCGACATATTGATTCAGTTTAGTGATGTAGAACTAAACGATTATTTTGACAATTATATGGATTTCAAAGAGGAACTGGAAAGTTTTCTGAAGTATCCGGTTGATTTAGTTGAAAATCAGGCAATAAAAAATCCTATCTTCAGCCAAATTGTAGACCGGGATAAAAAACTAATTTATGAACGAAAAAGTGCTTAAATGCCTGTATGATATTTTTCATATATTATCCCTAATTCATAATCCGCATAGGATTCATTGCACAATCGCCATTTTATTATTTTACCTTCCGGGTTTATCAAATAATTCTGTGGAATTAACTTTATATCATACAATAAAAAAGCTTCATTTTTCCAACCTTTCAAATCAGAAACATTTGCCCATGGGATTGAATCCTGTATAATAGCATTCTTCCACCTGGATTTATCATTATCCCCTGACACACTCAAAATTTTGAAACCATATTTATTGAATTTGTTGTATATATTTTTTAGCCATTTATGTTGCGCACGACATGGCCCGCATTCTGAAGCCCAAAAATCCAGTAGAACATAATTACCTCTGAAATCAGATAGTTTTACAGTGTCTCCGTTAGGGGTCATTTGGATAATTTCCGGTGCAATATCTCCAACCTTAGGCGGCTCTGGCAATTCGATATAATTTTTAATTTCAATTCCTTGTTCAGTTGTTTGTAAATTATCAGATAATCCATCATAGACTGTTTGAATTTGATATTTATTCAGGTGTCTGAAAGCAAGGTAACACTCCGAATGCAGGGATGAAAGAGTGACATATGAGTTTGGGTGATTCAACAGGAATTCGGAAATATCATTGCTTAAATTTTTTTTAAGGGAATTAATTTTTAATGAATCCTCTCCTTTTTCTTTATTTATTTTAAAATGAATCTGTTCCTCTAATTCATTAATTTGTTTAGTAAATTTTTCTATAAGCAAATTATAGCTTTCAAATTCTGACTGGGAAGCAGAACCTTCAATTTTAATATTTTCTAAAAACTCAAAATTTCCATTCAATAAAATATTAGATGGTTCCAGCCAAATAAATTTTCTGTCTCTAAAGGGATATTGGTTCCTTTTATTGTGCAATAAAAAATATCTGGGATGGGTAATGGGGAAATTATAATCGATTAGTCCATTGGTGATTTGTATGGAATCAAAAAGAGTTTTTGTAGTCCAGTCTGCCAAGTACAACGTTGTAGTCTCCGGGGCATTTTCTAATTTGCCGGTTAAATGACAAATGTTTTTGTTTTTATTGCATGATGTGGTTAATACTAAAGACAAAACGAAAATTTTAAAAAAAATCCCTTTGATTTTGTTCCATTGATAATGAATACCATATACTTCCGGGAAACCGACAGTCCCGGGGAATTGGAATTTCCCGTTCTCCTTCTGTGCCGAATCAATCAGAGAATTGGGTTGCATGCTTATTTTAAGTGAATACCAGTTCATAATTCATCTCTTCTTAATTGGTTAATTCGCTTAATAAGTTGGTTATGTTCTTTTCTATGGTGCTATTGTAACCCTGAAAGTTCATGAATACATTTCCGTCAGGAGAAATGACCATAAAATTCGGGTAACCGGCTACCTCATAAAGTTCACCAATATGAGGTGCTGAGTAGAGTATGGTTGATTTCAGGTTATTTTTTCGGGCAAATTCCGATATCCCCTCCTTTTTATCAATTTCGCTGCTAAAAATGCTAACCAGGGCTAAATTTTCACTATCCCTGAATTTATCTTCAAGCCTGTTCATCATTTCACCTGCTTCAATACAATGTCCACACCAGGTGGCAGTAAATTCGAGGAGTACGTATTTACCCAATAAATTTTTGTTCGATAACATTGTATCTTCGTTTAAAACCGGCAGGTTCCAATCCGGAGCTTTTTTCCCCACCAGATTTCCCGGATTTTTTAATTCGTAATTTTGATTGGCCTCCTGCCAATTTTTTGGCAATAAGTTTTCTTCACTAAAAAAATCGGGGTCAAGGTGTTGATT
>JAAYJR010000544.1 GCA_012522835.1 Bacteroidales bacterium | reverse complement strand
TATTAAGGGCACAAAAATAATATAAATGAGTTGAGATCAATTGACAGATAACTAACTAAATATTGCAGGCACATAATTTATTTTTAATTTAAATAGAAAAAAAATAATAAGAGTTGTAATAAAACAACAAGTTAAATAGGTAAATTTTTATAATATTTGAACAGTGAAAAATTGAGTTAAATGATTCTAAAAAAACTTGTCCCTTTGCCACAATGGAGAATCCCTGTGATGGCTGTCTTAAGTGTGTTTTTGGGAATTTCACTATTCACTCTCTGGCTCTCAAAAGCTCACTCCTATCTCTCTGATGATCCCAGGGCATGTACTAACTGTCATATTATGTCACCCCAATATGCTACATGGAGCCACAGTTCACACAGGGAGGTAACTCACTGTAATGATTGTCATGTACCTCACAATAATTTTCTCAATAAATACTATTTCAAAGCAAAGGACGGATTGCGCCATGCCACAATTTTTACACTGAGAAATGAACCTCAGGTAATCTTTATAAAGGAGGAAGGTGCTGAGGCAGTGCATAATAACTGCATACGCTGCCACTATGATCAGCTCGTTGACCCGAAATTAAACGCTATGGTTGATAATCACCGGGAAAAGATGACGGAAAGGAAGTGCCTGGAATGCCATCGTGAAGTTCCTCACGGACGCGTTAACAGTCTGTCGAGTGTTCCCAATGCAAGGGTGCCCCTTCCTGAAAATCCTGTCCCCGAATGGTTAAAAACAAACAAAAACAATTAAATCAGCTAAAAATGGGAATAAATCTTAAATTCATTAAAAAACGTCCGTGGCTTGCATGGATACTGTTTGCATGCACTGTAACAGCAGTGTTTCTGATGGGACTTTTAGCGGCCTCTATTACAGAAAGGCGTATGGAAGCTGCTTTTGTGAATGTTCCGAAAACAGAGATAAGGCCATTTGAGCCGAGAAATGAAATCTGGGGCCAAAATTATCCCCGTGAATTTCAGTCATATTATGGTACAGCCGACACATCTTTCCGGAGTAAATACAATGGCAGTGCAATGATTGACATGCTTGAAGAAGACCCGCGGATGGTAATCCTCTGGGCAGGCTACAGTTTTTCAAAAGATTATAAACAGGGGCGTGGCCACTACTACGCTATCACTGATGTGCGTAATGTTCTCAGGACAGGTGGGCCTGAAAACAGTAATGACGGGCCTCAGCCAACAACCTGCTGGACATGTAAAAGTCCTGATGTTCCCCGTATTATGAATGAGACAGGAGTTACCGGATTCTATACGGGAACCTGGGCAAGGCTGGGCCATGAGATAGTGAATCCGATCGGTTGTGCCGACTGCCACGACGAAAAGACAATGAACCTTCGTATTTCAAGGCCTGCTCTTGCGGAGGCATTTGAACGAAGGGGACAAGATATTACCAAAGCCGGTTACCAGGAGATGCGCAGCCTGGTATGTGCCCAGTGCCATGTTGAATATTATTTCAACAAGAAAATTGCCAAAGGAGCTGACTACCTCACATTTCCCTGGGATAACGGCTTTTCGGCTGATGAGATGGAGACTTATTACGACAATATGGAATTCAGTGACTGGACCCATACTCTCAGTAAAGCGCCAATGCTAAAAGCACAACATCCTGATTATGAAGTCTTCATGACAGGTGTACATGCAAAAAGAGGCGTTTCCTGTGCTGATTGCCATATGCCATACATAAGTGAAGGGGGACAAAAATTCACAGACCACAAAATGCAGTCACCACTTAATAATGTTTCCAACTCATGCCAGGTATGCCACAGGGAAGAAACTGCAAGTCTGATAGAAGATGTGTACCAGCGTCAGGACCGAATTATTGAGAATCGAAATAAGCTGGAGATACATCTGGTAAAATCCCACCTGGAAGCGAAAAAAGCGTGGGAGCTTGGTGCCTCTGATTCACAAATGAAGGATATCCTGCAGGGTATTCGCCATGCACAGTGGCGCTGGGACTATGCCGCAGCTACTCATGGAGGATCATTCCATTCTCCTGTTGAAACAGGAAGGACAATTGCAAACGGAATTACTATTGTACAGGAAGCCCGCATCAAACTGGCCAGGTTACTGGCTGACCTGGGACACAATGAGGAGGTCCCTTATCCTGACATATCCACTAAAGCAAAAGCACAGGAATTTATAGGACTTGATATGGAGCAATTAAATGCCGAAAAAGATAAATTCCTGAAAACCATTGTGCCTGAATGGATTAAAAAGGCTGAAGCAAGGGAAGCCTCATGGGAAAAGGAGACAATTAACTAAAAATCCTGGCCGGCACCTGCCGGCCAGGTTATAAACTACTGTCTCATGCTAAGTACTTCTCTCTCATATTTTTGTACTTCGGCAATATAATCTTCGCCGGCCGGAACATCATTCATAAGGCACCAGTAATCCCATACCGCTCCGAAAGGTTTTGTCTTCAACTCTTCGAGTATAGCCAGCCTTTCAAAAAATTTCCCCTCCTCCTCATACTTTTTAAGCTGCAACAACGGCTCCAGCATTGCAAACAGAAAAGCTTTCTGTACAGCTCTTGTCCCTATTATATACGCACCTATTCTGTTGATCGATGCATCAAAAAAATCGAGGCCC
Source organism: Bacteroidales bacterium (assembly GCA_012522835.1). Lineage (GTDB taxonomy): Bacteria > Bacteroidota > Bacteroidia > Bacteroidales > Prolixibacteraceae > JAAYJR01. The sequence continues at coordinate 191 of JAAYJR010000544.1, read as the reverse complement.
GTATAAACCCTTCCAAGATAATCATTCCTGATAATTTCAGAGGCAATTAACTGTACCTCCTCACTGAAAGTAACAACATGGTCTGAATCCCACCTTACACCTCTTGTAACGTGTAACAATATTTCATCAACAAACTGAAGGCAGGCTGATATCTTATCTCCTACCTGCTCTGTAGGATGGAAATGCCCGTT
>JAAYJR010000277.1 GCA_012522835.1 Bacteroidales bacterium | reverse complement strand
GTACTATGCAACACCTAGTACTATATTTTTTAATTTTATGTAATTTTATAATATATGATTACAATAAATTAAGACAAAAAGCTGTTTTTTTCTGGATGAATTTTTAATTTTGTTGTCAGATTTATAGAGAAAGGAGAATTAAAGGTTATGGAACAGGAAAAATTAGATCGGTTATTACAAAGCAGGGGATTTATTGATGAAACGATAGATCCCGGGACAGACCTGGTGAAGGAGATAAACCGGTTAAGAAAGGAGAAGAATGCCGTCATTCTCAGTCATTATTATGTAGAAGGTGATTTGCAGGATATAGCCGATCATGTAGGTGACAGTCTGGGGTTGGCCCAGGCGGCCGCTGCTACAGATGCTGACATGATTGTATTTGTCGGGGTACATTTTATGGCAGAGACTGCAAAAATATTAAATCCTTCCAAAAAAGTTATTTTACCTGACCTGAAAGCATCCTGCTCGCTGGCAGAGGCAGCTCCTGCTGAAGAATTTGCCCGGTTTAAGGCAAAATATCCTGACCACAAAGTTATTACCTATATTAATGCAACCGCCGCATTGAAGACTATGTCAGATGTTATCTGTACTTCTGCCAATGCTAAAAAGGTAGTTGAAAGTTTTCCTGAGGATGAAAAATTGATTTTTGCACCCGACAAGAACCTTGGAAATTACATTAATAATATTACAGGCCGTAATATGGTATTATGGGATGGTGCCTGCATTGTTCATGAACAATATTCTCTTGAGAAGATTATTGACCTTATGGATAAACATCCCGATGCTGAGTTCATAGCTCATCCGGAGTGCGAGAAACCTGTTCTGATGGTTGCAAAACATGTTGGCTCTACGACATCATTATTGAATTACGTAAAGACCAGCAATTCAAACAAATTTATTGTAGCCACTGAGAGCGGGATTTTTCATCAAATGACAAAAGCTTGTCCGGAAAAGGTTTTTATTCCTGCGCCCTCAATTGATTCAACCTGCGGATGCAACGATTGTTTTTTCATGAAACTTAATACCATGAGAAAGCTTTATCTTTGTATGAAATATGAGCAACCTGAAATTATCCTGCCCGAGGATATAATTTTAAAGGCACGCCTGCCCATCGAGCGCATGCTGGAAATTTCCAGACAGGTCAGGTAATCATTGGATAGTCAGGCTTCCCACTATTAAATTCTGGCGAGATACTTCTATTGCTTTTTGGAGTGTATTATCAATTTTTTCAATTATTGGATAAAAACCCTCTTCTCCCATGATATTTCTGGCAATATAAGCTTTCAGCTGGGTATTTATCACTTCGCCTGATAATTTCAATCCTTCGCGGTCTGCAGGGACTCCTCTTTCTGCTGCATATTTAACAAAACTGTCGATAATATTTTGTCTGCTGAGATAATTATCCACCTCTTTCCATGAATTTAATTCCGAAAGGGTTTCCCTGTTATTATCAGCCCAGATATATGCAAATGAGTAGATAAGGCCTTTATGGAAAATACTGTTAAAATATTCTGAATTTCCGGTAGTATCGAGGGGTACAAATATGTCGGGCATGATCCCGCCACCTCCGTAAACTGTACGGCCGCTTTTTGTGTAATATTTTAGTGAGTCATTAAAATGGATACTGTCTGCATGGAGTTGCTCATTATGGGTAAAGCGTGAGTAGAGATCATTAAAATAATCTTCATTGCCGTTTTCGTAAGATTTCTGGATACACCTTCCGCTGGGTGTGTAAAACCGGGCTACTGTCAGCCGCAATGCTGATCCGTCCATCAGTGGTATCTGCTCCTGGACAAGTCCCTTGCCGAATGACCTTCTTCCTATTACTATTGCCCGGTCATTATCCTGGAGAGCACCTGCAAAAATTTCACTTGCCGAAGCTGAGAATTCATCTATAAGCAGAAATACCTGTAAGTCTTTCCAGGAATTTTTTCCGGATGAACTATATGTTTTCCGCTTAGAATTTAATCCTTCTGTATACAGGATATCCTCGCCCTTGTTAAGAAATTCATCAACAATCTGTAAGACACTGCCCAAAGAACCTCCGGGGTTTTGCCTAAGGTCAATTATTACTTTTTCGGCGCCATTTTGACTGAGCTTATACATACCCTCCATAAATTCATTATAGGTCTTATCAGAGAAACGGCTGATTTTTAAAAATCCTGTTTCATCGTCAATCATATATGTGACATCAACACTGAACAGAGGTATATCATCGCGGATAATTTCAAAATCCATCATTTTCTCCATACTTCTTCTGAGTATTCCAACAGAAACTTTCGTATTTTTTTCTCCTCTGAGGAGTTTAAGAACATCATTGTTATTAATATTAACCCCGGCAATAACAGAATCATTCACACTGACTATTCTGTCGCCCGGGAGTATTCCAACCTTGCTTGACGGGCCTCCCGAAATCACTTCAACTACCCTGACTGTATCTTCCTGGATTGAGAATTGAACACCTATTCCTGAAAAATTACCTCTCATCTCCTCTTCAACCTCCTGCATGTAACGTGCAGGGATATAGGCTGTATGAGGATCCAGGTTTTCAAGTAACTGAGGAATGGTTTTTTCAATAATATCACCAGTATTGACACTGTCAACGTAACCGTCTTCGATCAACTGCAGGATAGTAGTAAGTTTATTGGTTTTATTTAAAGCCATAGGATAAAATACAGTCTGACTACTGTGTTTCAACCTGTTACCAAGGATTATCCCGGCAGCTACTGAGATTATTATTATCAGGGGAAAATATACCCAGGTTTTTTTATTCATTCAATAACTCTCCTATATTCTGTAATTCAACTTGATTGACTTCAATTTCAGCCCTTTTTAAAAGCTCTGTGCCATCTTCAATTCTGTAGCTTTCTGTAAAAACCACCCTTTTTATTCCTGCCTGAATAATTAATTTTGCACATTCAAGGCATGGTGAAGAGGTCACATAAAGAGTGGAGCCTTCACTACTGTTATTAGATTTGGCCACTTTAGTAATAGCATTTGCTTCTGCATGCAATACATAAGGCTTAGTATGATTCAATTTGTCTTCACAAATATTTTCAAATCCTGAAGGAGTACCATTATAACCGTCAGAGATTATCATTTTATCCTTCACAATTATTGCACCAACTTTACGACGTTTACAATATGAATTTTGAGCCCAAATCATTGCCATTTTTAAATAACGTCTGTCGAGCAATGTTTGTTTTTCTTTATCTGTCATCTTTATAAAAATATTCCTGGTTTATTAGCTACAAATGTAATACTCATTTTTTATTAATTATTCATATTAACCAGGCTGATAAGGAAGTATTTTAACAAATTATTCCCGCACTGAATATTCTTATAACAGATTCAATGCGGGAATAACCAAATGTTTTATTGAGACAATATATTCAATAAAATCAGAAGACCGTTAATTTCAAAAAATGCTAATTTTTTATCAGCAGCCAGGCATCTGAATATTGAGGATATGATTGACGGATCTGTGCAACCCTGTTTCGTGCATCACTTTCAGCCTGATATGAATTTACACATACCCGGTAGTAACCTGTTTCACTGTGTAGAATGATAGGAGTAAAACCTTGGTTTAATAGTGTTTCCCTGTAATTTCTTGCGTTATCCAATTGGCTGAATGATCCAAGTATTACGAAAAAAGAGTTAACCTCATTCTGTTCTTTATCTGTCTGACTTGTAAATGTTACCTGCTCCTTGCGCATTGCAACAGGTTGTTTCTCCGCAACTTTAGGTTCTTCTTTAACGGTTTCGGTTGTTTTGTCAGCAGTAGGTACTGAAAAAACTTTTGGCTGTGTGGAGGGATCTGTTGTGTAAGGTGACTGGGCCACCTCCTTTTTTGATTTACATGCAGTAAATGCCAACCCAAGCATCAATGCGAAAATTAATATTCGATTCATTTTGTATAGATTTTCTATTTTATACAACAAATATAGATAAAACCTGAACGCTATATTTGAATTAGTAAATAAGTTTTCCACAGCTGGTTGTTTGCAACTTGAAAAGGGAGATTATTATGTAACACGTTGATTTATTGATATATGTGTTTTTATTTTAATAATTTTGTGTTATAATGGCCGTTTAATTTCAATTTATTAACTTTGAATAGATATAAATACATTTTAAAAGTTCAAGATGGATCAGCCGTTTCAAAGTCAGAAGAATAACAGGAAACCCGCTTTTGCAAATACATTTTACCCTGGTTCTGAAAGCAGTTTGAATAATCAACTTGGCAAACTTTTTTCAAATGCAGGCGGGAAGGTGTGCAATACAAAGCTACTTGCTGTTATTGCACCACATGCAGGTTATGTTTTCAGCGGTAAAGTGGCTGCTTCTGCATTTAATCAAATACCTGAAAATGCGAAATATGAAAGAGTTTTTGTTCTAGCTTCAAGTCATCAGTTTCGCTTTAAAGGAGCAGCTGTTTTTGATTCAGGAAATTATGAAACACCACTTGGTGAAATTGAAGTCGACAAAAAGCTTGCCGCCGGATTGCTTGAATCAGACAGGATCTTTTGCAGAAATGATGATGCTCACCTTTATGAGCATAGTCTGGAGGTGCAGCTTCCTTTTCTTCAACACCGGCTGAAGAATAAGTTTCTGCTTGTCCCTTTAATAATTGGCACAAACAAAAGCTCTGATTGTGCAAAACTTGCCAGATCTCTTGAGCCTTGGTTCAAACCTGAAAACCTTTTTGTGATCAGTTCAGATTTTTCCCATTATCCCTCTTATAATGATGCAATTGAAAATGATCTGGCGACAGCAGAGGCTATTTGTCTGAATAAACCTGCAGAATTGTTAAGTGTATTGGAGGAGAATGAAACAAAAAATATCCGGCAGCTTGCCACTTCACTTTGTGGCTGGACATCGGTATTGACTTTACTGTATTTAACTGAAAACAAGGAGGTTGACTTTTATAAGGTGGATTATCAAAATTCGGGTGATTCTGAAATTTACGGTGACAAAGAACGTGTGGTAGGTTATTGGGCACTTGCTGTTTACGATAAAGAAAATACATTTTCAATCTCCCGTGAGGAACAGAAAGAACTCCTTGCCAAAGCGAGGAATGCAATCTCTCATTATGTAAAAACCGGAACCAGGGCAATCTATGAACCTCCATATTCAGATGGAATATTAATCCAAAAAGCGGGAGTTTTTGTTAGTATTTATATTGATGGCCAACTTAGGGGATGTATAGGCAATTTCGGGAGTGACCAGATGTTGAGTGACTTAGTTCAAAGTATGGCCGTTTCAGCTGCATGCGATTATCGTTTTGATAATCCTGAACCGGAAGAACTTAACAAAATGACACTGGAAATTTCTGTTTTGTCACCACTCAAAAAGATTAAACATGTGGATGAAATACAACCCGGCAAGCATGGAATTTATATAAAAAAAGATATGAATTCGGGAACTTTTCTGCCTCAGGTTGCTGCTAAAACCGGATGGGACCGCACCGAATTTCTCGGACATTGTTCTCATGATAAGGCTGGTTTGGGATGGGATGGTTGGAAAGATGCCGAGATATATACTTACGAAGCCTTTGTTTTCAATGATTAAATTTTGTTAAAAGAGTT
>JAAYJR010000154.1 GCA_012522835.1 Bacteroidales bacterium | reverse complement strand
CTACCCACAAAGGGCGGGTCATCTTTGATGCCACTGCCTGTCCCCAGGACATTGCTTATCCGACGGATTTGGATCTTTTATCAACAGCCAGGGAGAAGTCGGAGCAGCTGATCGATAAGTTGTATCATCCGGCGTTACATGGTAAAAAGCCCAGATCATATCGCTTAATTGCACGAAAACGTTATTTGAAAACAGCACAAAAGAGAAATAAATCACGCATAGAGGCCCGTAAAGCAGTAGGAAGCCAACTAAGGTTCCTGGGTCGAAACCTTAACTCTGTTAACCGGCTGTTGGATTCCTATTCTGCCATTCCCCTAAAGCCAAAGGATTACAAATATCTGTTGGTCATCCAGACAGTTTATCAGCAGCAGAAAAAGATGTATGACAGTCAGGTACATACAGTAGAAGACCGGATAGTCAGTATACACCAGCCGCACGTCAGGCCTATTGTACGGGGAAAGGCACAGGCGAAAGTTGAGTTTGGCTCAAAGATCCACGTTTCTGTCATTGACGGTATATCTTTTCTGGATGAACTAAGCTGGGATGCCTTCCATGAAGGGAACCATATGATGGAATACGTCGAAAAGTACAAACAACGCTTTGGTTTTTATCCACGGGAATTGCTTGCAGATAAGATATATTGTACCAGAGAGAACAGGGCTAAACTAAAAGGACTTGGGATCAGGCTGATTGCCAAGCCACTTGGAAGGCCCTCGGCATTGCAGATTCACGTAAGACCGGGAGAGCGTAATCCGATTGAAGGCAAATTTGGCCAGGCAAAAACAGGATACGGGTTAAACCGGATAAAGGCCAGGCTGAAGGGTACCAGTGAATCGTGGATTGCCAGCATCTTTTTGGTGCTCAACCTGGTCAAGTTGGCCGGGGCGGCACTTCCGTGCCTATTAATCAGGATGGCAGAAAGTTTTTCAGCAAGCATTTGGAAAATTTTTTTAACAGGATTTGCTATCAATGAAAAGATCTACTGTACATACGAAGTTAAAGCAGGAGAATCTAAGAGAGTTAAATATAAAATTGTGGCCTGAGTTTTTCAGCAGGCCCTAATTACTAAAACAAAATAATATTACATGAACGTTAATAATTCAACTACTTCGGTTGGCCAGCAAGAACCCACCTTAAAAAGGGTTTTGGGTTTATGGGATTTGGTATTCTACGGTATTGTCCTTATACAACCGATTGCAGCAATCGGTTTGTTTGGTATCGCTTCGCAGGTATCACATGGCCACATGGTAACCACGCTTATGATTGCAATGGCAGGAATGATACTGACTGCAATAAGTTACGGACGTATGGCGGCAAAGTATCCCACAGCCGGATCAGCCTATACATATGTGGGGAAAGGACTGAACACCTATCTGGGATTTATGGCAGGCTGGGTTATGTTTCTGGATTATCTGATAGTACCAATAATCAATACCATATATGGATCCCTTACCCTTGCCAGGTTAGTACCTTCAGTTCCTTTTGCAGTTTGGGTACTGGCCTTTATTCTTCTTGTTACCCTGGTTAACCTTAAAGGTATTCGTTCTACAGCCAGGTCGAACGAAATATTACTTGCAATTATGAGTATTGTAATCGTATTTTTTATTGTCCTTGCGATACAGTATATATACCGGGGACAAGGCTGGAGCGGACTTCTTTCCACTAAACCTTTTTATAATCCTGAGACTTTTAATTTTAGCGCTGTTATGACGGCCACATCTTTTGCCGCACTCACTTATATTGGATTTGACGGAGTTACCACCCTGGCTGAAGATGTCAAAAATCCAAAAAGAAACATGTTGCTGGCACCTGCACTGGTATGTCTGTTTACAGGTGTGTTCAGCGGACTACAAATTTATCTTGCTCAACAGGTATGGCCTGAATTTAACAGCTTCCCGAATCTGGAGACTGCCTTCTACGATGTAGCAGAAAGAGTAGGTGGTAAAATGCTCTTCAATGCAATTGCAGTTATCCTTTTTATTGCATGCTTCGGAAGTGCTGTTGCCGGACAGGTTGGAGCATCAAGACTTCTGTTCAGCATGGGCAGGGATGGCGTACTGCCAAAAAAGATATTCTCACAGCTGAGTTCCAAAAGCTCAACGCCAACAAATAATATCATAATAATGGGAGTTCTTACCGTTATTGGCTCTTTATTGCTTAGCTACAGAACAGCTGCAGAATTATTGAATTTCGGTGCGTTCCTTGCTTTTATGGGGGTTAATATTGCAACATTCAGACAATTCTATTTCCTTCGTCCGAAACATGAAGCAAGAAATATTATGATGGATGCTATCCTTCCATTGCTGGGATTCATGGTATGTTTTGCAATATGGATCAGTTTACCAAATTATGCTAAAATTTTGGGAGCCGTATGGTTTACAATAGGTTTTATATATCTGACAGTAAAAACCCGCAAGTTTACCGAGAAACCAGTAATGATTGATTTTAAAGATGTTTAATATTATTACTTTAAAGCATTAACATATTAAAACAGATGAGTAAAAATGAAAAATTCAGGATATCTGTAACAGGATGTTGCCTGGTCGACCAGCTTTACAGTAATATCTCGTTTACTGATCCGGCAATCTCTCATTATTTTTCAAAAAAGAAAGCTGATGGAGGACTGACACCAGGACACCTTGTATTTAAAGAGGAGTTTGAAGAGTTTTGTAATGAGGGATTTCCTGAAGTTCTTAAAAAAATAACCAAAGGTAAAGAGCCGGATAAAATAAATCTTGGAGGGCCTGGCATTGTACCACTTAT
>JAAYJR010000444.1 GCA_012522835.1 Bacteroidales bacterium | reverse complement strand
TTTCATATGATTAAAATAAGTAATTTTCAATGGTATCATATGTAACTCGCATTTGTTTTAATCATACCACAGGGGTACCGATTTTAATCGGGATGCTCGTTTCATATTATTTTTAAATATTTGTACACTAATTCAAAAATAGTGTTTTTTCATCTCATTCAAATAAATAATTTTCAAAGGCATTATATGTAACTCGCACAGATATTATATATACCCCCCGGGAACCGATTTTAATCAGGATACTCGTTTCACGTTATACTTATTCCGGTTAATGATAATGTATTTTATAAAGAGTTATTATTGGTGTACCTAAATATCGCTGTTGTTTGTTAACTTTAAGGTTGATTTTTTAAAGAGAACCAAAAGGGATAATTTTATTCTGATAAAATGAATACAGCATATCCGCTTATACCGGTTTTTGTTATTATTATTACAGCATATTTTGTAACATGGTTATATTCAAAGTGGAGTATATTTCCGCTGAAGGCACACCTGAAATTCTGGAATTATATCCTTCTTATCACTTTTCTTGTTTCCGGATTATCAGGTTTGATAAGCGTCATTAAAATCAACTATAAGCTGGATATTTCAATTTATAGCCAAATGTTGCAGTGGCATGTGTCTTTTGGTATTGGAATGGCTGTTATAGCCTTTCTTCATTTTTTTAATCATTTCAGTTATTATTTTCCACAGCTCAGGTACCAATCTTCTCTCAGGAAAAAGAGGACAATTGGCAAAACCGGTAAGTCCCGGAGATTTAACATTTCCTGTCTTCTCTTTTTATTAGGGGCAGTCACAATAATAAACCAGGTTGTTTTTATAAGGGAATTCATGAGTGTGCTTGCAGGTAACGAATTAATACTGGGAGTTATAATGGCAGTATGGATGTTATTAACCGGGTGGGGAGCGCTTACCGGCAGGCAAAATATATCAGCCTCCTTTACATTCGAAAGAGGAGTTAATATGCTGGCATTTCTGGCATTTCTGACTGCACTAATGGTTGGATTGCTCTATATGCTTAAATATATGTTATTTCCTCCAGGTACAATAGCCGGACTGGGTACTGTTCTTACAGGTGCTTTTTTATTATTATTTCCGGTTTGCTTCCTTTCCGGATATCTCTTTACTGCCTTTTCAACCCTGTTATCAGAATCGGATAATAAAAACCGGATCGGGAAAGCATATGCTTACGAATCCTTTGGCAGTCTGGCGGGTGGTTTGCTTTTCAGTTTAATCCTTGGACGGTTTTTTAATTCATTTCAGATTCTGGGATTGACAACTTGTGCTATAATTATTACCGGTGCCTTCACAGGGGGATGGACTTATTCAAAAAGAGCTGCTCTGTTTATAGCTGCCGGAGTTTTTTTACCGGTAATAATTTTTATTACCAAACCTGACAACAGGCTTAAAAGGATATTATTACCCAACCAGAATATCATTTTAAACAGAAGTACCAGGTATGGTAATTTGGTTATTACCGAGCAGTCGGGGCAACTCAATTTTTATGAAAATAATTCCCTTCAGTTCTATACAGAGAATATGATGTTGAATGAGGAAGCTGTTCACTTTGCCATGGCGCGTCATGGTTCACCCGGAAGGGTTTTACTGATATCAGGGGGGATAGCGGGAATGATAAAAGAGATTAAAAAATATGATATTGAAAAAATAACCTATCTCGAAACCAATCCTGAAGTATTTCTGCACTGGGAAAATCAGGTACCGGAATTAGTAGAATATGATGATGTTGAAGTTGTACGGTCTGATATTAGGTCTTTTCTGTACAGATCAAAGGAGATTTATGATATAATCCTGATTAATCTGCCACCGCCGTCAACTTTAGGATACAACAGATTCTACACTTATGAATTTTTTCAGATTATAAAGAAACACTGCAATACTGAGAGTATAGTTTGTACCAACCTGCCATCGACAGCCAATTATGCCGAAGCGAATGCCCTGGAGATACACTCTTCACTCTGGAAAACAATAGGCATGCACTTCAGCAACAGGTTATTAATACCTGGTGAAAAAAATTACTTTTTGGCATCAGACACGATTTTACCATTAAATATTACAGATATTATCCTGGCAAGAGGGATTGAAACTGAATATGTAAATCAATATTATATTGATGATAATCTGCTTAATATGCGAAGCGAATCCATTGTTTCACAATTTAGTCCGAATACTAAACCAAACCTGGATTTTAAGCCATATATATTTGTAAAACAATCACATCACTGGTTAAGTCATTTTAATACCAACTACTGGTTGATCATAGCTGTTCCGGCTCTCCTGTTTTTAATTTTATTTTTTAAACAGAATGCATTGACTATTGGGCTGTATACCGGCGGATTCACTGCCTCTTCTCTCGAAATTGTAATGATGCTTGCATATCAGATTTTTGTGGGAAGCATATACCTGGCATCAGCATTCTTTTTTACGGCTTTTATGGGGGGACTGGCAACCGGAAGTTATATTTCTGTTATTGAAGCAAAAACTAAACGGATAACGCATTACTATGGAATTCAATTTTTGCTGGCAATATTCGCCGTGATACTGCCTTTACTGGTCAATCTTACTGATTATCTTGCAGGTTATATAATAGTGGTCCAGGTAATTTTTTTTATTTTGGTTTTTGCACTTTCTTTTGGCATTGGGTTTGAATTCAATCTTGCATCTAAGCTGCAGCAGAGAGAATTTAGTGTTATTTCAGGGACTAATTACAGTACAGATCTGGCAGGATCTGCCTTCGGTGCATTCCTTACTTCGCTTTTCTTACTTCCTGTATTAGGATTGACAAATACCTGCCTGATTATAGCAGGATTGAATATTATTAGCGGAACAGTTACCTGTTTATCACGAAATAGAAGGATATTTGCCGGGTATAGTCAGAATCAGATAAAAAATTAATAGAGATGGAAAAGAGGCAATTTTTAAAAACAATGATTTTAGGGACAGGCGGCCTCTGCATTGACCAGACATGCCTGGCCTCTGTGGCAGGGATCAACACCGGACAGGTTGGAGAAAAATGGACAAAAGAGGCACTTTTTTACAGCGAAACCCCGAAAGGTATACGATGCCTGATATGTCCAAATGAATGCGATATAAAAGAAGGGGAGTCGGGTGACTGCAGGAACCGTATTAACAAAAATGGTAAACTCTATACGATTGCATACGGGAATCCGTGCGCTGTTCATATAGATCCTGTTGAAAAAAAACCTTTATATCATTTTTTGCCGGGAAGCAGGGCATTTTCGGTTGCTACTGCAGGATGCAACCTGGCCTGTCTTAACTGTCAGAACTGGACCATTTCTCAAAAAAGTCCGGCTGAAACAAAAAATTACGACCTCCTTCCTGATAAGCTTATTGAATCATGCCTTGAAAACAGTTGTGAATTAATAGCTTATACCTATTCAGAACCCATTACATTTTATGAATATACTTTTGATTCATCAATCCTTGCAAAACAAGCAGGTATAAAAAATGCAATTGTAACTGCCGGATATATTAATAAGGAACCTCTCCTTAAATTGTGTAAAGTGATCGATGCTGCCAATGTTGACCTTAAATCATTTAGTGATGATATATATATCAGGCTCAATGCTGGTTCATTACAACCGGTACTTAATACTCTGCTTACATTAAAAGATGAAGGTGTCTGGCTGGAGATAACAAACCTGGTGGTTCCTTCCTGGACCGACGACATGGATATGATAAGGAAGATGTGTGGGTGGCTTGTTAGTAACGGATTTAAGGATACACCCCTGCATTTCAGCAGGTTTTATCCCTCATATAAACTGACCCAGTTGCCTCCGACCCCGGTTAACATTTTGGTCAGCGCCCGCGAAATCGCATTGAAGGAGGGTTTGGAACATGTTTATATAGGAAATGTTCCGGGACAGAATGCGGAAAATACGGTTTGTTCAAATTGTGGTAAGGAGGTGATAAAAAGACGTGGATTCACTATTGTTGAAAATAATATTAAGAATGGTAAATGCGCCTTTTGTGATGAACCGGTAGCGGGAGTGTGGGAATAGATCTGTTGTATTATTATAAAAATCAGGAATTTTATCGGAAGGACATAAAAAAACCGTTCCTGGAATACAGAAACGGTCTGGGAATTTCTTCTGTACGATTAATAATGAACAGCTAATTGGAGTTTTTTAGTTTTATGTTGATCTCATTTTCTTTATTATTCACCTTTAATATCTCTGTACCTTTTTTATAAGAGATATAGTTTGTAACGAGTTTATATTCACCTGGTTTAATATTTTCAAAAGTAAATTTCCCGTCAAAATCAGTATAGGTTTTCATTTTGGAACCTTCAATTGCCACTTCCACTCCTGTCAACAGTTCACCCGAGCTGAAGTCTGAAATAGTTCCTGACAGTGCTACGGTGGCTGTGTTGTCTGACCCGGTGTCTGTTTTCACCTCTTTTTCCTCAGCAAAAAGGCCTCCTGCCAGTACAACAGATAAAAAGCAAATCATTAATTTTTTCATGGTCATAATTTTAATTTCATGGTAAAACTACAACAGGGAAGTTAAACCGTAATTAAGGAAATATTACAGTTTTATTACATTTGAGCAGATCGGTACTTTCTTACACTCAACAAGTTTCCGTTATCGTCATAATTTTTCCAGGTACCACATTTCCGGCCATTCTTATAACGAAGTTCATACAACAGAATGCCCTTACTATTCCATATTAACCATTTCCCATGTTTTATACCTTTTTTATATCTGGCTACTGAAACTTTTATCCCTTCTTCGTTAAACAGTTCCCACTTTCCATGCATAAGGTTATTCTTATATGACCGTATTTCATTCAACTGGCCATTTTCAAAATATATCCTGACTTTTCCATGTTTTTTGCCCTCTTTAACTTGCATCTCCACTGTTAAATTACCATTGTCGAAATAGGAGGTATACAAGCCGGTATAAAGTTTATTGTCTTTGTAAAAGAGATTGCCTGTTTCTTTTATTTCCTGAGCATGATTGTATCCGTGAACCAGGCAAAGAATGCTTGTGATCAATATTATTCTCTTCATTTTAATTGTTTTAAAAGAGGCGAAATTAGGGAAAAACCTTTTCCGGAAATCACGGTTTGGATTTTTTAATTAAAATTTAATAAGTTACATAGATGAGCATGATTGAAGTTACTGTAAATGAAAGTAATTTTTTATTAATTCCTGTTTAACTGTTTTGTAATCTTCCCCATTTACTTTTGCCTCAAATTCAAATTAAAAACAGAGTTATTCATGAAATGAGAGGTCCTTATAATTAATACCGGGATTCTTAAATTTTTAAGTAATTATAAAATTTTGAACGAATGGAAAAGTTAAAATTATTGTTTAGTATAGCTATTTTCACGGGATTGGTTTTTACCGCATGTGATGAGGATGATCCAATTCTGGCATTTGATAAACCGATTGTATCTGCACCGGTTGATGTTCAGAACATATCATATGGTGCCGGCACTCAGTCCGTCGATTTCTCCGTATCAATCGATGCAGGTTTAACAGCTACATATAGTGCGACAGGAGTTAGCGTTACAGTTTTAAACAGTTCGGGTAGTATAAATGGTTCGACCATTACAATCAACTATGAGGCAGGAGCAAACCCGGGAGCTGCTTCAATTACTTTGACAGTAATTGATTCAGAGGGACAGGTTGATGAGGCTACAGTAGTAATTAATATCGATCAGCCTGAATATGAAGTACATGTGACAAGCAATATTGCAGAAGATGTTACTTGGACTTCCGATAAAGTCTATATTTTGGGGGGTAGGATTACAGTTATAAACGGAGTTACCCTTACTATTGAACCGGGTACTATAATTAAAGGAGAAGCCGGGACTGGTGCTAATGCATCAGCTCTTCTGATTGCCAGGGGAGGAAAAATATTTGCAGAAGGCACTGCCGGTAAACCAATAATTTTCACTTCAGTTGCTGATGAAATATTACCGGAAGATATTGAAGCAGGTATCTTTAACAGTCCAAATCTTGATCCGGATATTAAGGGGCTTTGGGGTGGTTTATTGGTACTCGGGAAAGCTCCGGTATCAGTATCAAATGAATCGGGTGATGTAACAGAGATTCAGATCGAAGGAATTCCGACTTCAGATCAAAACGGACTCTATGGCGGTAATGACCCGGGAGATAATTCAGGAATTTTAAAATATATTTCGATACGTCACGGAGGGGCTAATATCGGGGCAGGTAATGAAATAAACGGCCTTACCCTGGTAGGGGTCGGTTCTGAAACAATTGTGGAAAATATTGAAATTGTTTCCAATCAGGATGACGGTATAGAGTGGTTTGGCGGAACTGTCAATGTTACCAATGCCGTTATCTGGAATGTGGGTGATGATGCCATAGATACCGATCAGTCGTGGGCCGGAACCCTGAACAATTTTATCATAATTTCTCCTGATGACCACAACTTTGAACTGGATGGGCCGGAAGGATCGTATAAGGCAGGACATATAATTCAAAATGGAACTGTTATAGCCAATGATCCTGCATTTGGCAGGACATCCTCGGACCTGATCAATACAGATGACAATTCAATAGTTGAACTGAAAAATATCTATTTTACTTCTATAAAGGAAGGCCAGAAAATAAACAGGGTTACTTTCAATGTTGGTGTTGTTACATTTGAAGGAATTCAGCTTGATGTACCCGAGGCTGACCTGCCGGACTATGTTAATGGTGAAGTTCCTGAAGGTGTAAGTTCTGTGAGTACCCCGACTGTCGGTGCTGATTTATCTCTATTTGGTTGGACATGGGCAGCAAAATCGGGCAAGCTGTCATTTTAATTGTTGACATTTGATTTCCGGGGAGAAAAATAGATTTCACAATTTATTTTCCGGGTGAATCTCAACTGACAAAGGAAAAATTGAAAATGAGGTACTTACTTAGTATATTTTTTATAGTTTATATTAGTATTTCTTCTGCTCAGGTTGGAAAAATAAGAGGTAAAGTTGTTGATGATAAGAGCAGTGAAACATTAGTCGGAGTGACAGTATTAATTAAGGAGACGGCTACAGGGGCTGCTACTGACCTGGATGGTCAGTTTACAATAGATATCCCTGCAGGTACTTATGATTTGCAGATCTCTTATATTTCCTTTCAAACCCTGATTATAGAGAACATAAATGTTCAGCCAGGAGAAATAACTCTGCTGAATGATATCCGGCTTGTTGAGAGTACCCTTGAACTGGATGAAGTAGTTGTAACAGCTGAGGTTATAAGAACTACTGAGACAGCATTAAATACTATAAAGCGACAGTCTGCCTCAATTATGGACGGAATATCCTCATCAAAGATAAAATTGACAGGTGATGATACTGCCATTGAAGCAGCTAAAAGAGTTACCGGCGTTTCAACTGAAGATGGCAAGTATATTTATGTAAGGGGACTTGGCGACCGGTATTCAAAAACCATCATGAATGGAGTGGATATTCCCGGACTTGATCCCGATCGAAACAGCCTTCAAATGGATATTTTTCCTACTAACTTGATTGATAATATGATGGTCAGTAAAAATTTTACTGCTGAGATGCCTGCTGATTTTACCGGAGGAATCATGAATGTTGAAACAAAAGATTTTCCTGAAGAGAAAATAATCACTGTTTCTGTAAGTACTTCGTTTAATCCTGATATGCATTTCAATCCCGGTTACCTTAGCTATTCCGGAGGTTCAACTGATTTTTTAGGTTATGATGACGGGACCAGAGCATTACCCCAGGGGGCAGATCTGCCAAATATACCAACACCGGTCAGTGGGCATACACAGCAGGAGGTAGTTGAATTTATTAAAAGTTTGAATCCGGATCTGGGAGCATCCCGCCGGAGAAGTTCGGTTGATTACAGCGTGGTGTTTGCCCTGGGAAACCAGGGAAGCTTATCAAGAAAAAGTAACCGGGGCCCGAAGCTGGGGTATATTTTTTCATTATCCTATAAGTCTGATTATAAGTATTACAACGATGTTGTATATGGAGAATACCAACGGTTTATTGATCCTGACAAATATGAAATGCGATATGCGACAATACAGAACGGGGAGATCGGAGAACACAATGTTCTGGCGGGCTTTTTGGGCGGAGTGGCAATAAAGACGGACATGACAAAGATAAGGTTAACCGGAATGCATTTGCAAAATGGTGAGAGCCGTGCCGGAATTTTTAATATCAATAATAATGGAGAAGCGGTTGGGCAATCCGGATATCTGGCTACTTCCCATAACCTCGAATATAACCAGCGCTCTTTATCGAATATATTACTGAATGGCTCACACGTTTTTAAACAAGGAGGATGGGAAGCTGACTGGCGTTTATCCCCGACCTATTCAACCTCTTATGACCCGGATATCAGAAAAACTGCATTTACCCATACGACCGGCGGAAGTTTCTTTATGGCTGGCGCTGGTGGAAATCCCGGCAGGATCTGGAGGTCACTAAACGAAATAAATGCAATTGCAAAATGTGATATAACTAAAAAATA
>JAAYJR010000311.1 GCA_012522835.1 Bacteroidales bacterium | reverse complement strand
GGAAATGACAATGACGGTAAATTCATTATGTCTTTATTGAAAAAGCTGAATCTGCCGGTGAATAATTATTTATTGACAGAAAGCATTACCCCATCCACTATTGTATTGTCGGATCCCAATTATGACGAAGGGCATGGAGAACGGATATTTATAAACACTATCGGAGCAGCATGGAGTTATACTCCGGATCAACTGGACGACAATTTTTTTTCATCGGATGTAGTCGTATTCGGAGGTACCGCACTGGTACCTCCAATCCATGATAACCTCACTGAATTGCTTGATAAGGCAAAATCAAAAGGTTGTATAACAATTGTAAATACAGTTTATGATTTCAGGAACGAAAAATTAAATCCTTTTGGTAAATGGCCCTTAGGAAAAGATGACTCCTCATATAAAAATATTGATCTCTTAATGACTGACTATGAGGAAGCACTCCGCCTCAGCGGAAAAAAGAGTCTCGACGCTGCCCTGAACTTTTTTCGCGAGCTTGGAACTGGTGCTGTAATAGTAACCAACGGCCCGAATAACCTCCGCGGCTTTTCTGTAAATGACAGTCTGTTTAAGGAAGAGAAGATTATAGACCTGCCTGTTTCAAAGGCGATAGGCGCTGAATTACAAAAGGGTAAAGCAGGCGACA
Organism: Bacteroidales bacterium; assembly: GCA_012522835.1. Taxonomy (GTDB): domain Bacteria; phylum Bacteroidota; class Bacteroidia; order Bacteroidales; family Prolixibacteraceae; genus JAAYJR01. Next base: position 1,732 of record JAAYJR010000311.1, on the reverse strand, counting down.
CTACAGGATGCGGAGATAATTTTGCCGGTGGTGTCATTGCCAACCTGGTATCCCAGCTTCAACAAGGTAAAATATATCCTGACCTGACCGAATCATGTGCCTGGGGCATTGTATCCGGGGGCTACACCTGCTTCTATATTGGTGGTACCTACTTTGAAGAAAAGCCGGGAGAAAAACTTGAACTGATAACTCCCTTCTATGAAAACTATATGAAACAAATTTTATAACCATAGTTAATGAATAATTCAAATACTAAACCTGTTCTAAAAGAACGCTTAATGTCGCTGGATGCACTCCGGGGACTTGACATGTTTTTTCTTGTCGGATTAGCTGGCATTTTCAGGGCACTTCCCGAACTATCAGATAATTCAGTCTTTACATGGTTGTCAGATCAATGCCAGCACCCTGAATGGCAGGGATTTACTGCTTATGATATTATATTTCCAATGTTTATATTCATAGTGGGTGCCGCTATGCCCTTCTCCTTTGCTAAAAGATTATCAAAGGAGGGAGGGAAAAAAGAACTATATAAGCATATATTTATAAGAGCTGTCGTTTTATTTATCCTGGGTGTAATATTATGGCAAAAACCAGGAGGGGCACATCCTTATTACGGTTATTACAGTGTATTGTACAGAATTGGTTTCAGCTACCTGTTTGCAGGCATTATAATGATGAACTTTAACATCAGGCAACAGGCTTACTGGGCTTTTGGAATCCTGGCCGGCTACTGGTTAGTTCACAGGTTCATTCCGGTACCCGGATTTGGTCCGGGTGACTTTAGCCAGGAGGGGAATTTAAATACTTACCTGGCTAACCAGGTAGCTAATTATATCTGCCCGGATTTAAGACATGTCCTTAGTTTGTCACTCCTGCCAAGTGTATCCAATGCTTTGTTCGGGGTACTTGCCGGCCACTGGTTAAAAAATGCAGGGAAATCACAAAAAAAGGCATTATGGTTAGGTATGGCAGGAGCAGTGCTGATAGTGGCAGGTTTACTGGTACATCTTGACTTCCCGATAAATAAAAAACTGGGAACCTCTTCCTTTACATTGCTTACATCAGGTATAAGCGCTATGTTGTTAGCTTTTTTTTACTGGATTATAGATATAAAAGGGTATAAAAAATGGGCATTTTTCTTTGTAGTAGTAGGATTAAATTCAATTACGATATATGTTGCCAATTCACTTTTTAACTTTAGAAGTGTCACCAATGTTTTTGTTGGTGGTTTTGATTTCGGAAATGCCCAGGCATTGATTTTTGCGTTAGTGGCAGCATCAATAAAATGGCTCTTTTTGTATTATCTTTACAGGCAAAAAGTATTCTTAAAAATATAAATATCAGATTAGATGAAACGAACATGAAAATTTTAATTCTTAAATTTTCACAAAAAAGAATGATTAAAATTTTCTTGTGAGAGTGAGGAACGAACGGTTCTATATGTTCTCAAATTTTTAATTAATTTATTTTCAAGTAATTAAAAAATTTTAAACGGATGAAAATTACTATTATTTTTTTTATGGCCATGTCAATATTGACTTCCTGCAACAATCAGGGTACAGTTGAAAATGCCGGTTCTGTTCCTTTTGAAGTTGGAACTGAAATGGTAGATCTAACTCCTTCTGTCGGATTTCCCAGATATGGATTTCCTTCTGTAACAAGTTCGGGTGTACTGGATCCTTTATAGGCTAAAGCAATGGTATTCAAACAAGGAGAAACAAGGTGAGCACAG
>JAAYJR010000383.1 GCA_012522835.1 Bacteroidales bacterium | reverse complement strand
GATGTGGGTTATGGCGATATCGGCTGTTATGGCAGTGATGAGGTCTCACCACCTAACATCGACCGGCTGGCTGACCAGGGAATCCGCTTTACCAATGCATATGCCTGCGCCTCAACCTGTACTCCGTCACGGTATGCCCTGCTGACAGGTGAATATCACTGGAGAAAACCTCCCGGATGGAGCGTAGGGAAAATAAAGGGTGTCAGTATAGCTCCCGGTGATGCAGGCATACTCATTGACCCTGCAAAGCCAACACTTCCCTCTCTCCTTAAAGGTTCAGGATACAAAACAGCTGTTGTCGGGAAGTGGCACGTCGGACTTGGTCCGGAGGGGGGGCCTGACTGGAACGGGACAATCAAACCAGGCATGCCGGAAATAGGATTTGACTACTCTTTTATTATACCTGTTACAGGAGACAGGGTGCCTTGTGTATTTGTGGAAAACAGCCGGGTGGCGGGACTGGATCCGGATGATCCGATACAGATCAGTTATAAGAAACCTATAGGCCCCGACTCACTTATCTATAACCCGGTTACCCCGGATATCATTGTCAGCTACGACAAGCCTGCTGATACAGGCCGTCAGGATAAGAGAGATATTAAAATGCATCCAAGCTTCGGGCATGATCAGAGTATTATTAACGGCATACCAAGGATCGGTTATATGACCGGCGGAAGATCGGCACTTTGGAAAGATGAAGAAATTGCAGAAACAATTACTGAAAAAGCCCTCAGCTTTTTAGATGACAACAGGGATAACCCATTCTTTCTGTACTTCTCAACGCATGATGTCCATGTACCGAGGGTGCCGGGGAAAAGGTTTGCAGGCAAGAGCTCCCTGGGTGTTTATGGAGATGTAATAATGCAAATGGACTGGTGTGTGGGACAAATTATTGACAGACTCGACAAACTGGGACTGGCTGAAAACACCCTGGTCATTTTCTCAAGCGATAACGGGCCGGTGCAAAATGACGGCTATCACGACGGAACAGATGAGATTTCTGCTGTCCATAAACCGTCCGGCCCATACAGGGGAGGTAAATACAGCGCCCTGGAGGGAGGCACAAAAGTGCCGTTTATTGTCAGGTGGACAGGTAAAATCAAACCGGAAGTGTCAGATGTGCTGTTCAGCCAGATAGACATAATGGCAAGCCTGGCTGCCCTGGCAGGGCAGCCTGATCCGGAAGGAGAAACACTTGACAGCTATAACAACCTTCAGGTCCTTCTGGGTAAAAAAGATACTGACAGGGAATTTGTAGTTCAGCAAAATATGGGAGGAACTCTGTCAATCATCAAAGACAACTATAAATATATAGAACCTGGAGACGGCCCGGCGCTGAACCCATATACAAATCCTCCGATCGAACTGGGTAACAGTCCGCAGCCTCAACTGTACAATCTTGCAAATGACCCGGGCGAAAGAGAGAACCTGGCTAAAAAATATCCGGAGATAATGAAAAAAATGGCTGATGAATTGCAAAAAATAAAAAATATTAAAAATGAATAACCGCAGGGACTTCTTAAAGCTGGCCTCACTGGCAGGAATAGGATTATTGGGACATAACAGCATAAAGGGATCTGAATCAGAATACAGAAAAGATTCAGCTCTGAAACATATAAAAAAGGCATCTGAAAAACCTTACCGGCAAATATTTAACATGTCCGGGTACAGGGCTCCAAAGATCGACACAGTTAGGATAGGGTTTATCGGACTGGGAAGGGGAATTGCACATTTTAAAAGTGCGACAAAACTCGAAGGTGTTAACATAAAGGCTGTCTGTGACCTTGTGCCGGAAAAGATAGAGAGAGCAATGGATATGTTAAAAGGCACAGGCCATAAACCTGATATCTACACAGATGATGTAAATGCGTGGAAAAAATTGTGTGAAAGGGATGACCTTGACCTGATTTATGTTGCCACACCATGGGACATGCACGTGGAGGTTGCTTTATATGCCATGGAACAGGGGAAACATGTGGGTATTGAGGTGCCGGCAGCAACTACTGTTGCGGAGTGCCGGCAATTGGTTACTAAATCTGAACAGTCCCGGAAACATTGTGTAATACTGGAAAACTGCTGTTACGACTTTTTTGAATTGCTAACACTTAATATGGCCCGCCAGGGCTTCTTTGGGGAGGTAATGCATTGCGAGGGGGCGTATATCCATGACCTGCTGGATAATATCACAAGAAAAAACTTTAAATGGAATATGTGGCGGCTTAGGGAAAACATTAGTCGTAACGGTAATTTATACCCTACCCACGGACTGGGCCCTGTTTGTCAGATCATGAACATTAACAGGGGCGATAAAATGAATTACCTGGTGTCGATGTCAACCAATGATTTCATGCTTTCAGCAAGACTGAACGAGATGAAGGCGGAGGATAGCTTTTTCCGGCAATTTTCAGCTAATAATCCCAGAGGTAATATGAATACAACCCTGATACGGACAAACATGGGGAAAACCATCATGCTGCAACACGATGTCAGCTCGCCAAGACCTTATTCCAGGATCCATATGGTCAGTGGAACCAAAGCCACAGCACAGAAATACCCTCTGCCGGAAAAAATCGCAACCAGCCATAAAGGGTGGTTGAGCGAAGAAGAGCTAAAACCACTTGAAGAAAAATACCAGCCCGAGATAATTAAAAGGATCGGTGAGATGGCAAAACAGGTGGGAGGCCACGGTGGAATGGACTTTTTAATGAACTGGAGGCTTATCGATTGCCTGCGCAACGGACTGCCGGTAGATATGGATGTTTATGATACTGCGGCATGGAGCATCATAGG
>JAAYJR010000266.1 GCA_012522835.1 Bacteroidales bacterium | reverse complement strand
TGCTGTTAACTTTCTTAACTCCGCCTTTGGTTCAAATGCTGCCCCAAAATGGCTGATATTCATTATGGCCGGAGCCGGAGTCCTTATCGGCGCTACCTTTTCAAGTGGTATGATGGAGGTTGCCAGGAAGGGCATTTTCCATCCCGAAATGTTTGTGTTCACAGAGATCATAGTGATATTCCTTGCAGTAATGATTACTGATGTGATATTGCTTGATATGTTCAATACATTCGGCATGCCCACCTCAACAACTGTATCAATTGTCTTTGAACTACTCGGTTCAGCTGTAGCTGTATCACTGGTAAAAATATCCAGCGCCGGTGCCGGCCTGGGAGAGTTATCAAAATATATAAATTCCGAAAAGGCACTGGCCATTATTACCGGTATACTGCTTTCGGTAATTATCGCATTCACAATTGGTGCAATAGTGCAATACATTACCCGGCTTATATTTACTTTTAATTACCGGAAAAACATGAAATATTTCGGTTCATTATTCGGGGGATTCGCTATTACGGCTATAACATATTTCATTTTAATTAAAGGAATTAGCGGTTCAGCGTTTGCAGACCTGGAACTTTCAGGCGGTGAAAAATTAAGCGAATGGGTATCAAACCATACAGCAAAATTACTTTTATACAGCTTTGCAATATTCACTATTTTTATACAACTTCTCAAATGGATCTTTGATATTAAAATACTGAAAATTACTGTATTAATAGGTACATTTGCACTTGCTATGGCTTTTGCAGGAAATGACCTGGTAAACTTTATCGGTGTCCCGATTGCAGGATATAACTCATATAAAGCATGGATAGGAGCAGGTTCTGTACCCCCCGATGAATTTACGATGGAAATGCTTGCAGGCAAGGTAGGAACACCTACTATTATGTTGTTAATTGCAGGACTGGTAATGATAACCACCCTTATATTTTCAAAAAAAGCTTTGTCAGTGGTGAATACCACGGTAGACCTGGCAAGGCAAAGCGAAGGTACGGAACGTTTTCAGTCGAGTATGGTGGCAAGAGCTTTGGTAAGAGGTTTTTCACAATCATATAATAAAATCAAAAATTCAATTCCCGGTTATATTACAATGAAAATCCATAATCGGTTTGAACCCCCTGCAACTGAATATACCAACAAACCAGTCAGTCCCGCTTTTGATAAGGTAAGAGCGTCAGTCAATCTATTGGTAGCCAGCGTTCTAATTGCGTTCGGCACATCATTAAAACTTCCTCTGTCTACAACATACGTTACATTTATGGTTGCAATGGGAACCTCCCTGGCGGACAGGGCATGGGACCGTGAAAGTGCCGTTTACCGTATATCAGGTGTAATTGCAGTAATCGGGGGTTGGTTTCTTACTGCGATTATAGCTTTCACAGTGGCCGCAATTATTGCCTGGATTATATCGGTTGGAGGAATCTTTACAATATTCATATTTTTATCTGTTGCCATATTTTTAGTGATCAGAACACATATCCTTTTTAAAAGAAAACAGGAAAACGGTACCGTAGAAGATGAAGATGCAATCAGTGAAAAGGATGGCGCTGACAGGGTAATGGAAAAATGCAAAAAACAGGTAGCTAAATCCATGACCATGGCTAATAATATTTATACGCTAAGTATTGACAGCTTCCTTAATGAAGACCGTTCGGGTATGAAAAACTCTCTCGGACTTAAAGATAGCCTGAATAATAAATCCAAAAAACAGAAAAATAAAGTATTAAGCACTATATCAAAAATTGAGGAGGATGTTGATTCAGGACATTTTTATGTTCAGGTGGTAGACTATCAGAGAGAGATGGCACACTCGCTCAATTTCCTTTCAGAACCTCTTTATGAGCATATCAATAATAATCATAAACCATTTGTTGCAGAGCAAGTAAAAGAATTTAAAGAGCTCCGGAAAATGATTGACAGTTTCTTTAATTTAGCTCTTCAACTTATAAAAGATAATAAATTTGATCAGATAAACGACCTCATAAAGCAAAGGGATGATATCCTGGTCTATATGGAAAAGATGGAAATAGCCCAGATTAAAAGGATTAAATCCCAGGAAGTGAATACAAAAAATTCAGTATTATTTTTGAACACTATTACTGAAACTAAAAATATGTTACTCCATGCCATAAATCTTATAAAATCACATCGCGACTTTATTACTGTAACCATTAAGAAAAAAAGTAGTGTGAATTAGATTATTGGCTGCTTCCCAGGAGAGTCCATCCCTCAATCCAGTTGTCTTCTCCAAATGCTCCTTTAAAATCCACAAGCTGGAACCAGGATGAGGGGTAGTCGCTTAAATTTTCCGAAAGCTTATTGCGTGGTACAAACTCTCCTGCCCCGGGATTTATCTCCGGATCACCTGTACTATTTTCACCTGCATTAAAATAATCTGCCCACTCATTCTCCATATCTTCCGTATAAACTCCGGAAAGTTCGAAAACACTATTACCAGCTGTTCCAACGTTATAAAAAAGATTATTCCTGATATCCAGTTTCTGATATTTCCACTGACTGAAACTGTCATTCTTCCCATCAGTCACTTCCAGAATGATACCAAACCTGGTATCTACAAATACTGAATTTGCTATTACCCCTCCGGCAAATCTCTCAAATACCGCACAAGCACCATTCCCGGTTTCTCCGTTTCCAATCAGTGTGGCATTATAAATAGCAGGTAATGAATTTGGAGTGCCAATAACCGGGGAGGTTCCTCCACCCGCTTCAATTAAATTATCACCCACAAAACCTGTTTCCACACCAAGCCAGAACTGACCATTTCCACTCCATCCCAGGTCATAATCGAATGAGTCGTCACCACAACCTGATATAACAATATGCCTGAGGTTAACAGTTCCCCCGAAAATTTCAATACCATCATCATTATTTGAAATTACCTCTATATAATTTATCTCAGTAGCGCTCCCGACACCACCAAGGGTGAGGCCGTTTATTTCATTTCCCTCTCCGATGTTCGTACCTCCGTGCCTGATAGAAAGATACCGAAGCACTCCTGAATTATCGTCTTCGTTGTTACCACCATAAATGCCCCGCGGTTCAAAAAAGGGTATCCCTTCAATCCTGGCTTCACCTCCCCCGACATTAACAGGGGCATTACCAAGGATGATAAGTCCGCCCCACAATCCGCCGGATTCTTTTGCAACAGATCCCTGAAGGTTATCTCCTTCAACAGTAAAAATTACAGGCTCTTCACGAGTACCGTTAACAATAATTTTTCCTCCACGTGCAACTATCAGGGCACTTGCATTTTCTGCCTGTCCCGTTCGAAATCGCACCACAGTTCCCGCCTCTATGGTAAGAGTTTGTCCGTCATTAACAAAGATCAGCCCTTCAAGGTAATACTCATTGGTTTTAGTCCATGTCACAGTGCCTGTCCCGCTACCGTCATCCCTGAAAAACCCGGTACTGCTTTCAAGTATGTAGTCACTTTTACGGCAACCGGCAAAAATCAGTATAACCAATAGAAAATAGTATATTCGATCCTGCATATTATTACATTTTCAATTCCAGATCAAGATAAATAAAACCACCCCCCTCAATGTTAGAAGCGAATGGGTACCAGTCGTGGTAATTTAATGCGAACTTAATATTTTTCAGGGGACTATATTGTAATCCTGCAACCACAGCAGTGCCATCATCAGAAAGATGCCACGGATTCACCTCCCCCTCAAGTATGTTGGAGCCAATCTTATCATAACGGGCAAAAAGCTGATACTTACTGTTCAGATTATACTTGCCATATACAGAAATTCCCAAAATATCGTGTTGCTCCTTCCAGCCGTAATTCTGTCTGAAAATAAGTTCGCCGGCAATATTCCATTTTGACCTGAAATCGAATGATGAAAATAAAAATATTGTTGATTCGGTGATCTCATTATGCATCAGGTCATAACCCATTCTCGTAATCAAATTTTCCGGGAGTTTCAGAGTAGTGGCCAGACTGTATTTAAAAATATCATCCATCTGTAAACTGGTATAACCTTCACCATTCATAATGGTCAGGTCACCTGACAGTATTTCACTGAAATTATAATTAAAATTTACTCCCAGGTCTGCTGAAGAACCCAGACGATGCTCGTCTGCGATAGTTTTCATCAGATACCTGCGTTCCCATATCTTTTCCTGAAGGCCGAACTGCTTTAAACTGATCAACCCAAATTCTACCTGCAACTGTCTCTTTGTATAACGTACAAATGCATTTTTAAAATAAGCATACCTCCTTATTTTTGAAAATGGTGACAGATCATCAGGACTTCCAACATCTACATTAATTTTCCCATAGAATTCAGGACTGAAATAGTGCTCATAACCGATATAACCCCGTTCAAGGGCAAATGCAGCTTCATCTCTTGCACTTCCGGTTATGCCTCTGTGAAAATTGGCATAAATAGTTGCAAAAGGATTCCCGGAAGCAACCGGTTCAGTTTCCTGAGAAGAACTAAATCCCGGTAACAAAAAAATCAGGGATAGTAATATTATTTTATACATACTAACATAATAAAAAGCAATTGGCGCAAATATAAATCAATAACATATAATATTTTAATCGTTTTGTAATATCTTGCTTTTAATTAAAGGCCATTTAAAATGTAAATTTGCATTACAAATTTTTCAATATGCCAGAACATCAAAAAATATTAATAGTTGATGATGAAACAGACCTTTGTGAGATTCTGCAGTTTAATCTGGAGAGTGAAGGTTACAAAATCGAAACAGTCCACTCGGGAGAGGAAGCGTTGAAAAAACAACTTGAAAGTTTTGACCTTATAATTCTGGATGTCATGATGGGAGGCATGTCCGGTTTCAGGGCTGCCAATATAATCAGAAAAGAAAAAAAACTGACGATCCCGATTATATTCCTGACCGCAAAAGGTAACGAGAATGATATCTTAACAGGGTTTAATGTCGGCGGGGATGACTATATCTCAAAACCCTTTTCTATAAAAGAGGTAATAGCAAGGATAAAAGCTATTCTTAAAAGGGGTGTTAACGCGGATACTGACATTGACCATATTAACTTTAAGGATTTGAGGGCAAATCTGAAGAAGATGGAAATTTCGGTTGCAGGAAAAGTTATAGATCTTACACGGAAAGAGTTTGAAATTCTTGTGCTGCTTTTAAAAAATATGGGAAATTACCTTAACCGCGATGAAATATTAAGTAGAATATGGGATGAGGATGTTATTGTTACAGAGCGAAATGTTGATGTAAATATTGCCCGGCTCAGAAAAAAAATTGGTGTATATGGTCAAAACATAAAGGGTAAATCAGGCTATGGATACTGCTTTAAAGAATAAAAAATGAACCGAAAATCTTTTAGGGGAGAAATATTTTTATATTTCATTATAGTCTTTATTCTTTTTACGATTGCTATACTTTCATTTCAATATCAGCGCGAAAAAAAATACCGGACGGCGCAATTAGAAAACACACTCGATAATATAACCGAAATTACCCGCCGGTTTATTGAACTGAACAACCTTATAGGGAACAATGAAATCACACGGATCAGTGAACTTACAACTCTAATACCCCAGCCCAATATTCGTATAACAGTTATTAATATTAATGGAAAAGTTCTTTACGATAGTTTTGTTGATGACTACTTCACAATGGAGAATCATCTGTACAGGCCTGAAATCCATAAGTCAATTTCAGATCAAAAAGGCTCAAATATAAGACATTCAGAAACTACTGACGAAGATTATTTCTACTATGCTAAAAAATATCCTGATTATTTTATCCGTACCGCCGTTGTTTATGATGTGAGGATAAAAAATTTCCTTAAGGCAGAAAGAGCTTTCATATTTTTTATCATTACAATCTTTTCCCTTATAGGAACCATATTATATTTTGTTACCGGGAAAATGGCCATTGCCATCACCAAACTAAAAGATTTTTCCATCAATGCAGGCAAAGATGAATTGGTCCGCCCTGATACAACCTTCCCTGAAAATGAACTTGGCATAATTGGCAGTCAGATTATCCGGATATATAATAAACTTAAAAAGGCGAAAGATGACCTGACGAATGAGAAAGAAAAACTCTTCAACCACCTGAATGCGCTGAACGAAGGGATTGCATTTTTTTCCTGTGATAAAAAAGAGACTTTATCAAACCGTCATTTTCTCAGGTATATCAATATTATCTCACAAAAACCGGCAATATCAACGGAAGAAATCTTTCAAATGGAAGAATTTAAACAGCTCAATAAATTTCTCAGGAAATATCTCAGGAGCAAGGTATTGATCAATCCTGAAAACTTACCTCAACTCGGCTATATTTTTTCAAGTGGCGAAAAATTTTTCAAAATCCAAAGTATTGTCTTCATAGATAAAAGCTTCGAAGTGATGGTCACCGATATTACAAGACTGGAGAAAAGAAGGTTAATGAAGCAACAGCTAACCTCAAATATTGCCCATGAACTGAAAACACCCTTAGCCTCCATTAAGGGTTATCTTGAAACAATCCTTAATAACTGGCCTGTACCGGCCGATAAACAAAAATACTTTCTTGAGAAGACCTACCTTCAGTCAGAACGCCTCAATGATCTGATCAACGATGTTTCACTGCTTAATAATATTGAAGATGCCGGTGAACTGTTTAAATTTTCAACTATCGACCTAAAATCAGTCATCGAAGAAGTCTATGAAAACTTTGCCAATCGTATGAATGAAAAAAACATCACATTCTCCAGCAGTGTAAAAAAAGGATTGAAAATCCAGGGAAATGAGTCACTGCTATTTTCCATATTCCAGAATCTGGTAGAAAATTCAATCAACTATGGCGGGAATAATATTTCAATCTCAGTTCAGATTTACCGGGATGATGATAAATATTACTACTTTTCATATACAGATACCGGGACAGGCATCTCTGAAGAGCATCTGCCACGGATATTTGAAAGATTTTACAGAGCGGACCACGGACGTACCAGGGAAGCAGGCGGAACAGGCCTTGGACTGGCAATCGTTAAAAATGCAATTCAGCTGCTTAAGGGTGAGATTTCAGTCAGGAATAATCCCGGAAAAGGTATAGAATTCCTTTTTTCACTTGCAAAAAAATAGTAATAGTAAACTTTTAAATATAATCCTGGTAAATGAATTTTTAGAATTAATTATCATTCCCCTGCCACAGCCGGTATCAAAATTTGTATGTTAATCCCAAACTAAATGATTGTCCCGGTTTAAACTTGCTATAAAGCTGATTTTTCGCGTTATAAGATTGATAAAAATTTTCAGTGTCTTCATTCAGTATATTCGTAATTTTCAAATCTATTGAGCTATTTTTATTTCGGCCGATTGTTTTATTCGCGCTGAAATTCAGGCTATGGAAAGGTTCAATATAGATATCCGGGAAAAGTCCTGCCCCCACAATTGTAAGAGTTTTTCCCTTTACATTATAAAACAGGCCGGCATCAAAACCTGATTCAACGTGGCTGTAACTTAATCCTGCATTTATAACATAAGGTGCCTGTCCGGCCATTTGTCTTTGATCTTTAATAATTTCTCCTGTTTTCTCAAAGGTTTTCCGTGAGTTAAACTCTTTTTCGGTCATATCAACCTGAGATCTTATCAATGTATAATTTCCGCTCAATTGAAAATTATTCCGGAAAAAAGAGATGAAATCCAAATCTTTCCTGAATTCCAGTTCAATACCCAATAACCTGCCGTTCCCGACATTTCGGGGCTGATATTCGGTACTGGTTTGCTGTTCGGGTATTCGAACCAACTCAATAGGTTTATCAAATTTTT
>JAAYJR010000582.1 GCA_012522835.1 Bacteroidales bacterium | reverse complement strand
GTGGTGCCACCTGGAATTGAACCAGGGACACACGGATTTTCAGTCCGTTGCTCTACCAACTGAGCTATGGCACCATTCTTCTTTTTTATTCCCTTGTGTAATCTTAATATTACCAGATTCCAACGGTTTAAGGGATAATTTCCTTTTCATTTTGGTCATGCAAAAGTAAACAATTTTTTATAATGACAAAGAAAATTTTTTTCAAATCATCCTCTGTTATTACATCGGAATAAAATCAATTTGTTTGTGGTAATTTTACTACTTTTGCAGGCTGATTAATTTTTATATGCCCGAATCTGATTTTCTGACACATACACTCCCTAACGGAATCAGGCTTATCCATAAGCCGACCGATTCCCCGGTTGCACACCTTGGAATTATCATAAATACCGGTTCACGTGATGAAGAGCCTTATGAACACGGACTTGCCCATTTCATTGAACATTCGATATTCAAAGGAACCGGAAAACGCAAAGCATTTCATATCCTTAGCAGGATAGAAGATGTTGGAGGAGAGCTGAATGCTTATACTACCAAAGAGGAGACAACTCTTTTCTCTACCTTCCTTTCAGAATTTTATGATAGAACAGCAGAATTACTAAGCGATATTCTTTTTAACAGTTCCTACCCCGAAAAAGAACTAAAGCGGGAAAAGGAAGTTATAATAGAAGAGATAAACTCATTTAAAGATTCCCCATCTGACCTAATCTTTGATGAATTTGAAGAGTTAATATTTGACGGTCATCCCATAGCGCGTAATATTCTTGGTACCAAAGAGAATATCATTACTTTCGGCCGCGATTCAATTGTTCAGTTCATTGATAAAAATTATCATACCGATCAGATGGTGATAAGTTCGGTAGGTAATATATCCTTTAATGAGTTGCAAAAACTCACAGAAAAATATTTTGGGATAACTGGCCCCAAATTACGTACAAACGGGCGTCAGCGTTTTGGTAATTATCTGCCGCAAAACAGGACCGTTGAAAAAAACACATTCCAGTCACATTGCATTCTGGGTAACATTGCCTGCGACGTATTAAATCCCAAACGGATTACAATGGTCCTGCTTAACAACATTCTCGGCGGACAGGCAATGAATTCAAGATTGAACATGGCTCTGCGCGAGAGGAAAGGGATGGCATATAATATTGAGTCTGGTTATACTGCATACACCGACACAGGATTATTCAATGTATATTTCGGAACAGACCATGGCAACCTCGAAAAAGCCACTGATTTGGTATTGAAAGAGTTTAAGCTGATACGTGAAAAAAAAATGGGCGTGTTACAGTTAAGCAAAGCCCAGACACAGTTAATGGGACAAATAGCTATTTCAACAGAAAACCACGAAGATCTGATGCTTAGTATAGGGAAAAGCTATTTACTGTTCAATAAGGTAGAACCTGTTGAATCTATTTTCAGGAAGATTGAAGCTATAACCCGGGATGACATTCTGGAAATGGCCAATGAAATTTTAAATTCAGAGCAAATGAGCAGAATAGTTTACTGCTGAATTTGATTTATCCTTCTATATAATCGAAAAAAATTGATGGGATCAGACAGATACATATTGGACCATATCGACAGGGAAGATGAGATATTGCAGGAGCTTTACAGGGAAACTAATCTGAAAGTACCGGGTGCCCGCATGCTCTCGGGCCATCTTCAGGGAAAGGTGCTTTCAATGATTTCAAAAATGATAAAACCAGAGATTATCCTTGAAATAGGCACCTTTACAGGATATTCAGCAATATGCCTCGCACAGGGACTAAAAGATGGGGGGAAACTGATAACCATTGAGAAGGATGATGAATTGGAAAATCTGGCTAAAAAGTACATTCACAAAGCCGGAATGGATAATAAAATTGTCCGGTTGACAGGTTCAGCCCTCGACTTAATTCCAACACTTGAGGAATCATTCGATTTAGTATTTTTAGATGCAGACAAACGTGAATACACCGATTACTATAATATAGTATTTGAAAAGGTAAGAAGTGGGGGATTTATTATTGCAGATAATACCCTTTGGAACGGAAAGGTATTCGAATCACCTCTGCCCCGTGATGCACAATCAAAAGGAATAATCAATTTCAACGAGTTAATAAAAACTGATTCACGTATTGAAAAAGTCATCCTGCCTTTGCGTGACGGGATGACTATCATCAGGAAATATTAATTATTTTAAGGCATTGCCTCATAGGCAGCCTTCAAACCAGCAGTAGTGGTATAATACTTAGTAATCATATTCGGAACTTCCCATTCAGGCAGCCTGCCCCATACAAGATAGCGCAGATATTTTTCTGTCACCTGACTAAAATGGGCTTCATGACCAACCTTATATTTATCAGGAATGTCAACAGTCCATAACTTATCTTCCAGCTTTTTAAGCCTGATACCGGGAAACATGACATCCAGATCCTGGTTTACAGCTTTATCAAGTCCTCCTGCAAATGTTTCCAGTCCCTTGTCGATCGTTGCCTCAACATACAATACAGGTTTATAATCCTGCTCCTCACCCTGTTTTATTATCAGATTACACATAGAGCCTCTCATTATTGAGTAGTGAGTATCTCCCGTACCTTCCGGAGCCTCAAAATTCCATATTACTGATACTTTGGCATGAACTCCTTTAATTTTGTAATTGATCTCCCCGTTGCTATAGACCTTCAAAATCCCGTTCTCCACATCCTTTTCCAGATATTCAGGGTATTGATCAAGCCCTGTAACTTTTTTAAACATTTCCTTTGTAAGATCAGTCGGCCAACGTGTTGCAGAAACAATCTCAATATCCTCTTTTTTCAGTGGCACTTCAGGAAATGCCTCCCATTGAATAAGGTCAACAAGATGAGTTGTTACATCAACGATTCCATCTCCCTGCTGTTTTACATCAAAATACCAGGGTGGCCTTTTTAGAGGATTCCCTGACACATATTTAAAGAAATGATGAACACTCTCTTTGGTAACAGCCGGTTCATCAACCGTTCCATTTTGCAGACTTCCGAAAACTTCAGGAATCTTTGACAATTCCCTTTGAAGTATAGTCGTTACCTCATATCTTTCGGTCATGATATCATAAAGCATAACTCCCTTCTCTTCAGCAACACGGAAAGCCTTTTCAAGCTTTGGGAACTCGTCAGGTGAAATAACCATAGGTTTATCAGCCAGCACATTAATACCTGACTCTACAGCTTTTAGAATATATTCAGTTTTTTTTGCATTGTTACCTGCAACCACCATAACATTACCCGGTTTTTCGGATAACATTTTTTCAAGATAATCAGTTCCTTTATAAACAACTGTTTCCCATGAGGTAGGATTTTCAGGACTCTTATTAAATCCTTCTATCCGGGCCAGATGGTCATCAACTTCCGGTCCTTCGGGGGCATAGACATGAACTACCGGATCAACCTGGTCATACATCGATTTCTGCACGAGTGCAGCATGGAAATGGCCGGGAGCCAGAGTCATCAGCTTAACCTCCCCTTTAGCGCCAGTGAACATTCCCTCTTCTTTTTTCTCTTCGGTTTTTTCTCCTCCGCCGGAACAGGCAGAAAATAATACTACAACTATCATTGCAAAAAAGGATATTTGTTTCATGAGTTCAAAATTTTAGCATATTACAACGCACACAAAATTAAAACTTTTCTCTGTTTTAGACCAAGAAAACCGCTACATTAATTATACTTTGATATAATTAGTACCGTAAGGATATCGCTGGGGACGGCTCAACATTGAGTTAGCAAGGTCGTTATCAACAAATCTCTCAGTTTTGGGATTCCATTTTAAAACTCCCGGTATCTTCATCGCGATATGACTAATAAGGCATATTGTACATGCCCGATGCCCTTTTTCTGCCGGTGATACAGGTTGTTGCCGTGAAATTATGCAATCCAGCCAGTTACCGTGTTGATCTTCGCTGACATAAAGATGAATTTCATCCTCTCCGATTTTTGATTCCAGAATTTTCGGGTCACTTGCATCAAGAGCTTTAACAGATCCTTCAGGCAGTGGGTCGCTTTCAGTTGCCCTGTATGCGCCGCGTGTAACAAATATCCATCCTTCATCTCCCTCATAGCGAATCCCGTTGGGATAACCACCACTGGTATAGACAGTAATACCATTTTCATACTCCTGTTTCACCATAAAGTCACCATGCACATTCCAACTTCCTGACTTTGGAAATTCGGCCACAGCCTGTACAGAAAAAGGACCGGTAAATTCGGTATTCATTCCCCATGCTGCCGAATCGTAATGGTGCTGCCCCCACCCTGTTATCATTCCTGCACCATAATTTTCATGTCTCAGCCATCCGGGCCTGCCATACCCTTCCTGAGGGTGCACCATGTTTTCAGTATAAGGAATTTCCGGTGTCGCTCCCAGCCACATCTCAAAGTTGAGATTTTCAGGCACTTCCATTTCAGGGAAGAGAGGTCCGGAGGGATCACCCGGAAGGCCTATTTTTACAGTATGGAGTTTCCCGATCCGCCCGTTGCGCACAAGCTCGGCGGCTACCCTGAACTGTGCCCATGAACGTTGCTGGGTCCCAACCTGGAGAATTACCCCCTGCCTGCTGATAATATCACTGAGAAGCCTGCCCTCAGTAACAGTCAGGGAGGTAGGTTTCTGAAGATAAATATCTTTCCCGGCAAGAGCGGCCTCTATCGCCGGTTGTGAATGCCAGTGGTCCGGTGTGCTTATAACTACCGCATCTATATCTTTATCAAGAAGCATTTCCCTGTAATCAGCATACATTTTCACGTCAACAGCATGGCTGCTTCCGGTTTTTTTATTATAATACTCCTCAGTAAATATCTTGCCATCTTTCATACGGTTGCTGTCAATGTCAGAAACAGCCATTATCCGGGCTTTGTCAAATTGCATTACCCCCGGCATATCGTGGCTCCTTGCTATTCTTCCGCATCCTATTTGTCCGATGTTTATTTTATTGCCCGGTGCATCTTTGCCAAGCACACGTGAAGGGACAATATAGGGAACGACAATTGATCCTGTTGTTACAGTTGCTGCATTTTTTAAAAACTTTCTCCGTATCATAATCTCTTATTCTGATTTATACTTAACAAATTCCTCCTCAATCCCTGCTGTAAGATGGTCACCCGAATGCACTATCACCCGGTACCGCAACTTAACCAATTCCCCTTTATCCAATGTTAAATCCCTGTCATTCTCAGGCCAATACATAGGTGTAGGGGAAATAAATCCGTAGTCGCGGGTAAACCACGGAGCCGGATACCATTTACAGGAGGGGTGTTGCAGTATTGCCACACCTTCGGTTTTTCCAAATCTTTCACCATAATAATCAATCCAGGCTGATCTCTTTCCAAAGGTCAACTTTTCTCCTTTCATTCCTTCACTATTTATCATAGTGCCACCTCCCTTAACTGAGAGGTCAGGATCCACACGACAACTGAAAAGAGAGTGGTTGGTCTTCTCTATTGTCACTTCATCGAGCATCTCCAGGATAATATCAAAATCGATGATATACTTATCCGGGGAAGGGGCAAAAACAGTAATTCTCCTTTTATCCCTGACAGGAGATTCCGCACCCGGCCGGGTCCAGATACACTCATTCGAAACAACCGCCCTATCTCCTCCTGACTCAACAATATCAGCTCTTAGAGAAACTATTCGTCCCCGGTCAGCACCTTCCTGCCAGTAATTGCCACCATTAACTCTGTCACAACCAAAAAAGAGGGAGCTGTGATGTGGATAATTACCGTTTCTTAAAGATGTAACGCTGGCTCCTGAGGGACCGTTCACCGGGGAAAAAAAAGGATACTTTTCATATTCCGACATTATATAACTGGTAAAAAGTACACCGTTAACCATAAAATCAATTTTATCACCTGCCACTGCAGCAGTTACCTTTAACTGAGCCTCACTGTTTTCACGAAACAGGATTAAGGCTAAAATCAGAAAAATGAATTGTCTCATTCCAGTATTTTTATTTTTGGCATATATGCAAAATCCTGCCAGTAATTATTTGCTGTTTTTGTATCCATCAATCCATCGAAAACCACCAGCCTGTATTTCAGGGTATAATCACACCCTTTCTCCAGTTTCCAGTCGTTATGCCTTATTGGAACAAATTCGAAAAAAATATCCCCTCTCCCGCCATTTGCATCAACCGGCCAGACGCGCATTGGCTCAGGGTGCATTCTGTTTGACGGATGGCTCATAAAAAGAATGCCTGATCTTTTTTCCTCACCTGCAGATTCCCCTTCCACAATGCACCAGCGGGCCAATGATCCGTCGGCATCTGACCTGTTTTTATTTTCCGAAGTAAATACTGTGCAATTATCTTTATGCCATTTTTCAGTTGCCCTGAATCCAATACCTCCGCCATAACGATATGCATCAAGGATAATCCCGTTTTTCAGCGGAGTGTTAAATGAAGTTGTATAATCAATAATCCTTACATTATCTGATACATTCCAGATCCTCACATCCAGCAACTCATTAATTGCAATCTGATCCTCCCCTGCTGCCCCGAAATCTATATGTTGCTGTAAAACCTTAAATCCCGAATAGACCTCTCCCTCCACTTCAGATATAAATCCTCCAAATTTCACTGTACCTTCTCCCTTGGCAAGATTCCAAAAATCTGTTTCACGGCCGTCAATATGTGTTAAAGTCCACGGGCCCCATATTCCGTAATGGTGATAATGATCAGACGGCTGTATACTGGTCAGCTGCTCTCCTCCAGGTGACCACAAAGGATGAATATAGCCCGACCTCTTGTATAACGGGTCAATTCCTTCAGGCGGATAAGTGGTTTCAAACCTGTAATTTAAAACCGGCTTATTGTTTGCAGTCACTTTCAGGTCTTTATGGCCCCTTTCTATAGTAATTGCATATTTCTTGCTGTTATTATGGCTGTCGTCAGACAATCGAATAATAAAAATCCGGTCACCGGTCCTCTTTTCGGACTCTCCCGGTATAAACCAAAGCCGGCTGCTAATACCGGTTTCTAACTGACTTGGCGTAAATAGTTCACCTTCCTGCGTGAGCTCAAAAAGAGCAATATCCCCTTTGTCAGTATTATAATTGAACCAGTCAAGGTTCAGACAGACAGGTGATCCGGACATTCTTTCTGTTATATTCACAGAGAATTTCCCCTGCGCTTGTGAGATTATGCTGCAGGACAAAATTATCAGCGAAAAAATCAATATTCTCTTCAAAAACATAAACCAATTAATTTTAAATGTTTGGTAATACCTGGTTAATTTCACTTGTATCATCTGTGCTAAATCAAATTCTGATTATCCTTTTCTGAGTTCAAATTTCCACTACTCATTTCATTTACAGCCTCAACAAATGCCCTGATATTTTCTCCGGGGACCCCGGGGGGCATTCCGCCACCACAAGACCATATAACTCTCTTTCTCTCATTAAAGGAGCTGATCATTTTAACTGTCTCAGTTTTTACTGTTGCCGGTGTTCCTGAAGCAAGAATATCCCTGGGAGGAAGGTTACCAAGCAGCGTTATATCAGGGCCTGCCAGCTCTCTTATTTCCGTCATTGAATGTTCAAAACTAAAATTAAAAAGATTAACTCCCATCTCTTTCAGGTAAGGAGAAGAGATCAAACCTCCGGCATCGTTATGAAAAAAGTTAACCTGTGAATCTATCGCCTTAAAAATACGGCTGATGTATGGAAGGGCATACTCTCTGCACTCATCATCACCAATAAAACCAACTATATCGTCCAATAGCAGAATACCCTCAACAGAAGGGAACATCTTTTTTTGATATTGAATCCAGCTGATACTGAACTGTGTTATACTCTCCAGGAATTTATGAGATCTCTCCGGATCCATCATCAAACCTGTCATAAATTCAGTCATTCCCAGCAAAAAGGAGGCAATATTCAGGGGACCGCGGACTACAGCAAATTTGATCTGATGACCCAGCTTATTTATCTTTAACTGATTATTCAATAGTCGATGAATAACCAAAGGCAGCAGACCGTCTGTCCTGGGATCAGGCAGTTTCAGCCTCACGGTATCAGATAAGCTGTCAAATATCTTTTCTGCGTATGGAAGCTCCTTTTCATTCCAGATAATTTTGGAACCAAATGCAGAAGGTTCAGTGCACATGCCAAATTCAGCCCAAAAACCCGGAAGAAAAATGATCTCCGGAAATTCATTAACAGCTTTCCTGTTAGCCTCAAACCAGATTTCCTCAGATGCAAAATATTGCAGTGTTGAATAACCAGACCAGCCCGGAAGCCAGGGACTGTCAATTATGAATCCGGACAGGGGCCGTTCAGGAATTTCTCCATGGACAACAGATATAAGCAGTTTCCACTGATCTTCAGTCATTATTGATTAGTATTATCAATTAAAAAATAGAACAACTCACATTGAGCAAATTAGAAAATAATAATACAATTTCCTCAACATCAGCAGAAAAAAACTCAACCAATTTTGAGCTATAGTCAACGATAATGACTATAAATCTCATTATGAAGAAGTTACAATTGCAACCTTAATGATTCCGCGTATCTGTCATGCCATATCTTATGAACTGTTATTACACACTTTTCAACTATTTAATGTTAGTTATTGGAAGCTGTGCAGATCACATTTAATAGCTGTTTTAGTTATATTTGCATCAAAATTCATTAAACATGACACCAAAGTATGATGAAGGGTCAATAAGAACCCTGGAGTGGCAGGAACATATCCGTAAAAGGCCCGGTATGTATATTGGGAAGCTGGGAGACGGTTCTGCTCCTGATGACGGGATATACGTCTTGCTTAAAGAGGTTATGGACAACTCGGTGGATGAATTCATGATGGGCAACGGGAAAAAAATTACCATAACCATAGAACAGGATAAGGTTGCTGTCAGGGATTACGGCAGGGGCATACCTCTTGGAAAACTCATGGAGGTAGCAAGCAAAATGAATACCGGGGCCAAATACGACTCCAAAGTATTTAAAAAATCAGTAGGCCTTAATGGAGTGGGGATTAAGGCAGTTAATGCCCTGTCATCGGATTTTACAATAATGTCTGCAAGAGAGGGCAAGGTTAAAAAGGTCAGTTTCAGCAAGGGAATTATATTAGATGAAAGGGAGTGGCATGATGATGAAGAGCCAAATGGGACGCATGTAACCTTTGAACCTGATCCGGAAATTTTCAGGAATTATCATTATATAGGAGACTACGTGGTCAATATGGCCAAAAACTATACATTCCTGAACTCCGGGCTTACAGTAGAATTTAACGGCGAACGTTATTATTCAAAAAACGGATTAAAGGATCTTCTCGAAGAAAATATAGATGAGAATCCTTTATACCCCATCATACATCTTAAAGGTGAGGATATTGAAGTTGCTATAACACACGGATTCCGTTATGGTGAAAATTATTATTCATTTGTCAATGGCCAGCACACTTCTCAGGGAGGTACTCATCTTCAGGCATTCAGGGAAAT
>JAAYJR010000262.1 GCA_012522835.1 Bacteroidales bacterium | reverse complement strand
TGAGCTCCAGGCAAAGACGAAGTATTTCTCTGATTTTTCCCACGTCTGTTTTTTTTGACATTTTTATTTCCTCCTGTTGATTGAATTAATGTTTTCAAACCAACAGAAGTACAAAATATTCAGCGGGGAAAAAGAGATGAAAAATTGATTAAATCCTGCTCCCGGGAAAGGTGTCCGGATCGGGCAGGAATCACTGTCCGGGTTGAACAGGAATCACTGTCCGGGTTGAACAGGAATCACTGTCCGGGTTGGGCAAGAATATGCACACAAATATAGTTCTCCATGTTTACAATTTGTATCGGCCACTCTTCCTGTTTGCAAAGTACAGAAATTCATTCTCCAAGACAATACAATCGCCGGGTAAGTATTTCCATTGGAATGCCTGAACCAGGAATCTGCTAATAATTCCAATCGTATAATAGCCTGTCCGCCACAACGGGAAATTAGCCTGCTAAATATTGAGCAGATTTGTTTTTCCCTCATTTATTAGTTTCAGGATCAGTTCCCCAAACAGGGTATTGGCCCATGCAAACCACGAACGTGTAAAGTTCTTCGGATTATCTTTATGGAATGTTTCATGCATAAACCCGGTATCAGCATCGGTCGCAACCAGGGTTTTCAGGCATGATGAAATCTCACTATCGCTGGTGCTGGTCATGGCACGCATGATGATACTCATTGGCCAGACCATATCCAGACCTATGTGAGGACCTCCGATTCCTTCACCAGCCTTTCCCTTGAAAAAATACGGATTATCTTCACTCCATACGAATTTACGCGTATTCTGGTAAACAGGGTCGTTCAAGCCAACACATCCCAGGTAAGGCAAACCAAGCAGACTGGGAACATTGGCATCATCCATCAATGCAACATTACCAAAACCATCGGCTTCAAAAGCGTATATCTGTCCGTATTTCGGATGATCTACTATTGCATATTTTTTTATGGCATCTTCAACTTCTTTGGACAAGGCAAGACATTTGTCAGCAAACACTTTGTCCCCGGTTATCTTGTTGCTTATTTCAGCGAGCTGACGTAACGAAACAACTGCAAATAAATTTGACGGGATCAGGAAACCATAAGTTGTAGCATCATCTGAAGGGCGGAATGTTGAATTTATCATACCTACAGGTCTTAACGGCTGTCCCCAGCCATCATAACAGACGGTATCCAACTGACGCTCCGTTTCCCGCAAAAAGCTGTAAGGCCCCAGACTGTCTTTACGTTGCTGCTGTACGAATGTCTGATGGATCAGTTGAGCTGCTTTTTGCCATGAAGCGTCAAAGACAGAAGTATCCCCGGTGGTTTTCCAGTAATTATAGGCAAGCCGCACGGTATAACAAAGGGAATCGACCTCCCACTTCCGCTCGTGTAATTCAGGCTTCATATCGGTTTTATCCTTCATCCAGATGCTACCAGTTGGGCCATCATTAAATGCATTGGCATACGGATCAATCAGGATACATTGTGTCTGGCGGTTAATAACACCTGCAAGCAACATCCTGATTTTCGGGTCTTCGTTGGCCAGCGGCAAATAAGGCCACACCTGGGCTGATGAGTCGCGCAACCACATTGCATGAATATCACCGGTTATAACAAAAGTATCCGGCCTGCCGTTTTTCATTTTGAATTCAACAGTTGTATCCAAAGTGTTCGGAAAACAATTTTCGAACATCCAGGCAAGTTTAGGGTTTTTCAGTTTTGACTTAGCCTCCTGAATAGTTTTTTCAATGGTTTCGGAAGTGAATTTCCGCTGACCGACCGCCGGGCGCTGGCTTACATAACCGGCTTGATTTAATACTGAAGCAAAAATATTTCCGGTTCCGGCCATTGCCAATCCTGTTACAGTCAATCCACTGTTCCTGATAAAATTTCGTCGTGTTATCATATTAAATGTTAGTTGTTAGTTTTGTTTATCATATCTTTTTCAAATATGAGCAATGTTTTATTTAACTACAAACCCCATATTTCTAATAATCAGTTGCGTTACATAAAAATCACTGCTTCGTTTATTCCCGGCCCATGCAGGATTCCGGCTTCAGCCACTCCAATTCTCTTTGAGAAATGCTTTTTACCCGCTAAAAGAAGGCCCGGTCATGATCATCAAAATAAATTATCAGGGAATCTGTTGAAACATACCAATCATAAATCCTTTCAATATGTCCGACTTCGACCTCTTTCTGGATCAGGAAAAAAAATTTATCAAAGCACTCAGTGAGTACGATAGCAATGTTTGGTTCCCCCGAATGCGAGGCAGCTATGAAGAAAATGTGCCAGGCAATTGGTTTATATGCTTTGTACCCGGAGCCTGGGGCCAATGGAAGACTGCTAACTACGGTGTTCACTTTGATCTCATCTTTGCCAAAGCCAAAAAGAAAAACATGCTCCCAAAACGTTTCAGACTTACCATTGGCGTTGAAAAACCATTCAGGGAAGAATACAGGCAATCATTCAAGAAAGAAATTGAGTCCAGAATCATTAAAAAAAAGATCGACAAATCCAGATTTAATTTGCAAACAGAAAAAAGAGGGAAGTTTTTGGAGACAGATCCTATTCCATTTGGCCCTGAATCATGGCACATGGCCCTGGAAAAATATATTGCTTTAAAACCTATTATCGATATAATTGGTGAAGTTTCCAGGGAATACTCGGAAAAGGGTGCATTTGATTCAGTAATCCAGTTTCCGGAACAATAACCGGATTGAAAAAACAAAAACATCAATCCAACAGGCTCCCCGTACTGTAAGCTTTTAAAAGGAGCAGCACGCTCAGGATGAGTTTTTTTCTAAGCCTCAACAATATCCTCTGACACAAACATCCTGGTTCATCACTTAGTTTTCCATATTAGCCGGAGGAGTGTAAAAATCTTTTGTAAATATCCTCCACGAGGTCAGGATGCAGGTGATAACACAATAAGAATATTAAAAGCAGACTGCATTCTAAGCTTTTTATCTGTTTTTTTAATCTGCAATGACGTACATTTGCTGAAAATTTCATCAGGGCTTGCCCTGAACAGAACCGGAAGAAACAAAGCATGGCAATAAACATATCACTTTTAATACTGGGATTCGTACTGCTTATTAAGGGTGCCGACTGGCTGGTTGACGGCTCATCGGCACTGGCCAGGAAACACAATGTATCGGACCTGGCGATCGGGCTGACAGTAGTGGCTTTCGGGACCTCAATGCCAGAACTTGTTATTAACTCTTTTGCAGCATACCAGTCAAATCCGGATATAGCATTCGGAAACATCATAGGCAGCAATATCTTCAACCTTTTTGCCATACTTGGCATTACCGGACTGATCGTTCCCCTTACCGTCCAGTCAAGCACCGTATGGAGAGAGATACCCCTCTCCTTTCTGGCAATAGTGGTACTCTTCCTCCTGGCAAACAGTATCTTTTCTGACAATACGGTACTGTCAAGACCTGAGGGTATGATCCTGCTGCTCTTGTTTGCCTTCTTCCTCTGGTATGTCTTCCGGCAGATGAAAAGTGAACAGCTGCCGGAGGAAGTAAATCAGAAAACCTTCACAAATCTCAGAATATCGTTGTTCATCATCCTGGGACTGGTCTCTCTCGTTGCCGGAGGAAGATTTGTCGTCACCGGCTCGGTAAAGATAGCAGAGACACTGGGGGTCAGCCAGACAGTGATCGGACTGACCATTGTTGCCATCGGGACCTCACTGCCCGAGCTGGCTACCTCAACAGTGGCAGCCATAAAAAAGAACAACGACATTGCCGTCGGCAATATCATAGGATCAAACATCTTCAATATCTTCCTTGTACTCGGAGTAAGCTCACTGATAAAACCACTCAACTATAATCCCGGATTCAATAAAAGCCTGTACCTGCTTGGCTTCGGCACTATCCTGCTTTTCATTGCCATGTTTTCGGGAAAGAAAAAAAGACTTGACAGATGGGAGGCAGCAATCCTTCTGGCGATCTACATAGGCTACACCATCTTCCTTATCAACCAGGAGTTAAAATAATCAATACAACTTTTCCGGAATGATCTTCCTCATTACGGAATTACAATCATGCCAGCCATGGTAAAAACTTTCCGGGCTGTCAGTTGTTAATACTTCTGAGGTAATTAATTGATACGGAATATGAATTTGCAGAAAGCAGGGTTAATGTTGTCCGGGCTCATCATGATGCTCAACGCATCATGCATGGATAAGGCTACGGTACCACCCGAAGA
>JAAYJR010000245.1 GCA_012522835.1 Bacteroidales bacterium | reverse complement strand
TTTCAGGAGATATGCCTGAAATGCAATCAGAACAATTTAAAAGAGAGCTGGCTGTAAATAATGCTCTCAGAAATGAGACTGAGTTATATAAACAGGTTAATAAAGCTATTGAAGAACTTGATATCAATAACCTCAGACACAAACTAAGTGAGCTGATGGCGTCTGAAACTTCCTGGAATGTAAGTGAAGAAATAATTGAAGAATTTATAGAGGGCAAGCTCAAAGGAGAAGAGTTGGAAAAGTTCAATGCAGAATATATTGAAAATACTGATTTGAAAACTGAGGTTAAACTGCGCCGCGAAGTTAATGAAGCTGTTGGAGAGAAAGAAATAATTCAGTTAAAAGAGAAATTGTTATCTATTCATAAAGAGGCACATACAAAAGATATTAAGTCTATCATTCCGGAACGCCAGAAAGATAATTTTTACTGGTGGAAAGCAGGTGTTGCGGTTGCTGTTATTATCTTTCTCATTTCCGGGTTGTTCAGGTTTAATATTTATGACCCGGATCAGACTTATGCAAATTTTTACAATTCTCCTGAATGGTCACATCAAAGGTCTGTTTCCACTGAGGATAGTTATTTTGCCGAAGCAGGTTATTACTTTTCAAAAGGTGATTATATTGCGGCTCTACGGTTATATGATGCTGCATTACAGGAGGATAACAACCAGCCTGTTTTTCATTTTTATAAAGCTGCCAGCCTTCAGAACCTGGAGAAATATGAAGAGGCAACAGATCATTACAGTAACGTTATTCTCCACAGGGATAATATCTTTATTGAAGATGCTGAGTGGTACAGGAGTTTATGTTATATCAAGATGAATGATATTAAAAAAGCCAGGGAGCAATTACTGTTTATTGTGGAAAAAAAGGGTTACTATGCCAATGATGCCAAAGCTGTATTACGTAAAATGAAATATTCATTCAACTGATTTTATAATCGTAAATTTGAAATACACATTCTTTGCCGTTCTTTTTTTATTGATCTTTATGAAATAAATTTTTAGATTGTTTTTTCCTGTTTAATTTGATTAACTGGTCAATAATTATACCAAATAGTGAAGCAAACAAGATTAAGAAGAAATAAAAATCATAACTTCTGAAGAGAGGGGAGGGGTTTCCTATGCTAACATACCCCAGCCAGCAATGGGGATGGGCCATATGAGGATTAGCGTTTTCCAGAAACTCTATTTTTGCGGTCCTGAGGGCTTCATCTTTGGTTTTACCCTTTTTAAGGTTTTTATAGAATGTATTCATGATTTTTGTTCCTGCAACATCTTCGGCTTCCCATAATGTCATAATAATTGAAGGACAACCTGCATAGAAAAATCCTCTTGCCAGGCTCATAATTCCTTCTCCCCCTTTAAGCTTTCCAGCTCCGGTATTACATGCGCTTAATACAGAGAGCCGGGCATTAAGATCAAGATTGTAAATATCAGCTGTATTAAGCCATCCGTCATTTTCCTGTTCATACCCGTCAGCAGGGGTAAATGCGAAACATGAAAAGGCTGGCAATGAATCGTTTATGAAGGCATGCATGGCAAGATGCAATATGTCATAATCCCTGTAAAATTTTCTGAAATTCAATTCTGATGCGTCACTTCCGGTAAGTATTTTTGAATTAATATTTTTTGAGATTAATTCTACTTCTTTACCGGTTCCGGGTAATGCAGTTAGTATATAATTCTCATCCTGGAATCTTACAGTATCACTGTTATATTCCGGAGCAAATGCCAGTAATCTGTTTCTTCTGTTTATTTTATTGTGGCTGAAATCGGAGAATAGCAGGTTGGACGAATAGGCATAATTAACAGGGTTTTTTAAAATTAAGTAGGATAGTTTGTTAAACTGAATGTTCTCTGTGGTATCAGGTAATTCGTAAAGCAGGGCATCAAATGGAATATAACTTAACAATCCGTCAGAAATTACAGTTATTTTTTTGTTTAATATCTCATTTTCGAATGGTTTAATCAGAATTTCATATAGATTGTAAGCTGCTGCACAATAATCTTTTGATTGTTGATTTGTGGTAAACAGATAATTTTTGTCAGAAAGAAACCTGAAAACTGTTTCAACCAATTTTTCAAATCCGGTGCCGGCAGGTAATTTTTCAAATTTATACTGGTTGGATGAGAGAAAAAATGAATATAATTCAGGGATCCTATTATTTGTATTTACAACATACTCCAGGATTACTTCATCTCCATCAAGTTTTGATTGTATATCCGAAATGTTTATTTCAGAATCTGAGTATTTAAAATTATAATACTCTTTATAGTTTTTTTCGAGGTAACGGTTAAGTTCTTCTCTCTCTTTTTTTAACACAAACATCAGAGAATCAATTTTTTGTTTTTCCTGAATATCTTCCGGTAATGATTCTGATAAATTATACAATTTTTCGTTATAGCTGGTGATATTGTAGTTTAATGTTATTTCAAGTTCGATCAGGCTGTCTGGTATAAAACCTTTATCTTTAGCCAGTTGATCAGTCAATTTGTCAAATACTGAACTAGCCTTCAGCCTTTCTGCATTTTTAAAGGCCAGTTCTGCCAGTGACAAATCGCCGGTCAGCTGGTGCGCAATAAATGCCGTTTTAATAATTTTGTAAAATGATACTTCTTCCAACTCACTGAGTAAAATTTTGTCGCTTTCTGAATAGATCTCCTTTCTTCCCTTTTGTATCAGTTCTGGTGTTAAATTGTAATGATTTAGGGCGTTTGATATCATTTTTTTGTTCTCTTCATTGTCGTCTCTTTCCCCCAGTTCAGACAATTGAAGATATGTATCTGCGATTTTTTTCAGAAGATCCAGGCTTTGGGTCAGCGACACCGTGCTGACTGAACTCTCTTCAGCAGAGGCAGATACTGTAATTTTGAAGTGAAGGGCTTTTAGACCCTGCTCGTAGCTGTTTATTGCATTTCTCAGGTTTATGGCTTTACTCTTACGAAAAGTATCAATGTTATTTGTGTCGACGGCAAGATTATCAGAATATGTACCTCTGGTATGATGA
>JAAYJR010000538.1 GCA_012522835.1 Bacteroidales bacterium | reverse complement strand
TGTATCCTGAACTTTTATGGAGAAAGGGATGGGTTGGCTTTGCAGGGTCAATGAGTATGCCTGCAGCACCGGGAGCTATGCTGACACCCTTTATTTTTCCCACGCTCCATCCGGGAGGTTTTCTCCAGTGATATTCACCTGTCAGCAGGGCATACCTCGACGGAGTGCAGGTTGAGGCGCAGGCATATGCATTGGTAAAGCGGATTCCCTGGTCAGCCAGCCGGTCGATGTTAGGTGTTGAGACCTCATCACTGCCATAACAGCCGATATCGCCATAACCCACATCATCAGTGTATATAATTATTACATTTGGTTTCCGTTCGTTTTGTTTTGATGTGCATCCCTGGGCTACAACAGCTAAGGTCAGCACAGGGTAAACAATTTTTTTTAACATGCCGGTAAAATATTTTTATTAAATATCAATTTTTATTGAGTAGAGATATTTTTTCTGCAAATTTGTTAAAAAATTAGGATATCAATCAATTTTCATTTCAAATATATGATTTTTGGAGATAGGGTTTATTTGTAAAATTATGAGAACTAAATGTATCGCCTAATAAAAAGAAGATGTCAGGAAAAGTCTTAAAAGCAATAATTCCCTTTACTGTATTGGTCATCATGTGGCTGATCCCTGTTCCGTCAGGATTGACAATCGAAGGCTGGCATTTTATGGCAATTTTTATGGCTGTGGTCACCGGCTTGATTCTTGAACCGGTTCCTTCAGCCCTGGTGGGATTTGCCGGAGTGTCTCTTGTGGCGATCCTTCAACTAACCGGTAACCCTAAAGAGAGCATTACATGGGCTCTTTCTGGATTTTCTAATACATTGATCTGGCTGATCTTTGCTGCATTTATGTTTGCCCTGGGATATCAGAAAACAGGCCTTGGAAAGAGGATATCACTGATCATGATAAAATATATGGGTAAAAGCTCTCTGGGACTGGGATATGCTGTTGCTTTTTCGGATTTGCTGCTGGCGCCTTTTATGCCTTCTAATACAGCAAGAAGTGCCGGTACTATTTATCCTGTGGCCATAAATATTCCTTTGGTATTCAATTCCACACCTGACCATCAACCGCGAAAGCTGGGATCTTACCTGATGTGGGTGGGTATATCCTCAACCTGCGTTACCAGTTCAATGTTCCTTACAGCACTTGCCCCTAACCTGCTTGCGGTTGAGTTCATTTCCGGTGGTACAGGGCATCTTGTTTCATGGGTTGAATGGGCAACTATAATGTTTCCTTTGATGTTGCCGGCCTTTTTGCTGACCCCATGGCTGGTATATATTATCTATCCTCCTGGCCAGAAGTATTCTCCTGAAGCACCTGAATGGGCCGACAAAGAGTTGAAGTCGTTAGGACGGGTGACAAAAAAAGAGGTTATGATGGCCTCACTTGCCGGAATTGCGCTTATATTATGGATCTTTGGAGAACGAATTGGTATACATGCTACCACAACAGCTATTTCAGTAGTTGCTGTTATGGTACTGTTTAATGTTATTACATGGGAGGATGTTATTTCAAAAAAGGAAGCATTCAATATTTTGATCTGGTTTGCTTCACTCGTGGCAATGGCCTCCGGACTTGAAAAGGTGGGCATATTATCATGGATTGGAACTAATTCAGAAGCTGCTTTGACAAATATGTCTCCTGTGCTTCTGATAATTTCAATGTTACTGCTGTTTTATGTTTTGCACTATTTCTTTGCCAGTACAACTGCCCATACTACTGCTCTTATGCCTCTCTTTGTCGCTGTTGCAGTAAATGTTCTGGAACCAGGGCAATTAATTCCCTTTTTGATTTTATTAGCCGGAAGCCTTGGTATCATGGGAATTTTAACTCCATATGCCACAGGCCCTTCACCTATCTGGTACGGTGCGGGGTATATCTCTCAAAGCAGATGGTGGGGAATGGGTGCGATATTTGGAGCAATTTATTTTATCTTCCTGCTTACAGGTTCCTTCATTTTCCTTTGAGGCATTTTTCAGACTGCTAAAATTTAATAGTTAATTTAAGATTCAATTTTCTGTTAGTCAGATAGTTGGGTACTGCAAACTGGTCACCATAAATACTTGATACCCAAAAATACGAGATTGTATTGTTGATATTTAGCAAGTTAAAAACTTCCAGGCTGAGCCACATATCATTAATATGTCGTGCAAGCCTGAGATCTGATTTATTGGCAGGACTTATAATTATTTTTGATAAACCAAGGTCGATTCGCCGGTAAGAGGGCATTCTGAAAACATTCTGGTATCTTTCTGAATAGGGAGGTCCTGTGGGAAGCCGTGACCCGTAAAATCCTGAAAGCTGCATTTTGTATGAGGGGTTGCCCGGAAAATAATCCTGAAAGAAAAGGCTGAAATTCAACCACTGGTCGGTAGGGCGGGGGATATATCCATATCCGTCGCCCTTGATATCCTCTTTAGTCTGCATTAGTGAGAGGCTGGCCCATGATTGTACGCCACTTACAAATTCACCATTAATGTTAAGGTCAATCCCGGCTGCATAACCGGCAGCTTCCTGTTCGGAAATATAACGGATTCTCACATTGTCAATATTATAAGGTATCAGGTGGTTCATCCATTTATAATATGCTTCAGCAGTAAACCGGAACGGCCTGTTCCATGCTGTCAGGATATAGTCGCTTCCCAAAACTACCTGGTACGAGCGCTGGGCTTGAATGTCGTAGTTTATAGTGCCGTCACGCTTTTTTAACTCTTTGAAAAATGGAGACTGGTGGTACATGCCACCAGAAAGGCTGAAGGAAATTTTTTCTTTCCATTCGGGAAAGTAACTAAATGATATCCTTGGACTTACCAGAAGTTCATCATTGAAATCCCAGTAATTAAACCGGATTCCCCCTGTCGCATAAAAACTACCGGTACTTACGGGTAAACTCCAGGTATCCTGGATAAAGCCTGTTATACGGTTTGAGTTTATTTGATTTTTGCTTTTCAGGGTATAATACAGAAGCACTTCAGAGTCGGAGTAAGGGATGGAATAGCCAGTAGAATCGCGGTAAACCCATTCGTTTATTTTATCTTCGATTGACTCGTGCTGTAATTTGAATCCCCAGTTAACAAGGTGGTTTTCTGAATTGAAAGCGCCTCTGTGAGAAAAATTGTATACTGTTGCCTCAAGATGGTTTCTTGCATGGTTTAAAAATGTTCCGACACCAAGGTTAAGAATACTGTCTCCGAATTCTTCGGTCGACATATCCCGTTCAAGCTGATTCAGGTAATATTGTCCCATGATATCATAGGTCTCTTGTTCAGTGGTTATAAATGCTGACGCTATGAATTTAAGGTTCAGGTCAATATTCGGGTGATAGTTAGCAGACAGAGCACCAAGGGTAGTTTTAAAATTGTCAACCTCCTGGCCGTTAAAATAGATCG
This sequence comes from Bacteroidales bacterium, assembly GCA_012522835.1. Lineage (GTDB taxonomy): Bacteria > Bacteroidota > Bacteroidia > Bacteroidales > Prolixibacteraceae > JAAYJR01. The sequence continues at coordinate 48,567 of JAAYJR010000538.1, read as the reverse complement.
TTGTATTCATGGGCGTGTCCCATGTTCCAAAAGTTGTTGAACGGGTTTGAGGTACAAACTGATATTTGTTCCGGGCAATATTACCCAGAAAAGAAACGTCAAATTTATCTGAAAGCCGGTAGGTTATATATGTTTGAATATCAATAAAATTAGGATTGTATTCCCCCTTCTCATCCAATCCGCCCAGCATATATCTGTTTGTTTTATAACGAATTCCGGTAATATGTGCCAGCTTCCCCTTCAATGCCACATCTTCGAAATGAGCAGTTGCCCCGAGCAGGCTCATTGAGGCCGATCCCCTGAAAACACTGGGCCTTCTGTATTTTATATCCAGAACTGACGACATCTTATCACCATACCTTGCATCAAATCCACCTGCAGAAAAATCAATTGTCGATACAAGATCGCTGTTAATGAAGCTCAATCCCTCCTGTTGTCCTGCTCTTACCAGAAAAGGCCTGTAAATCTCAATATCATTTACATAAACCATATTTTCATCGAAATTACCACCGCGGACTGTATATTGTGAGCTAAGCTCATTATTGGAGGATACCCCCGGAAGCGTTTTTATCAGTGTCTCGACTCCTCCGGAGGCAGCATCGGGTAATACATTTAAAAATTTAGGATCTATACGTTTTACATTACCTGAATTTTTTTGTATTTCAGTGACTGTAATTTCAGACAGATGGATGTCTGCTGTTTTCATGGTTACTTCAAGCAGTATATCTTCTTCACTGGCAGCATTGACAGTATCTGATACTGTCTCATAACCAAGTGACCGGAAAATGATGATTATCTCTTTACCTGCAGGAATACGAAGCAGGAACTTACCATCCCTGTTTGAGCTGGTGCCAATGGAGTAATTCTGTAAGCCTATATTAACCAGGTCTACAGGATTGCCCGCCTGATCCCTGACAATACCTCTGAGTGTAGCATTATTACTCTGGGAGTAGAGTGAGAAATTTAACAGTGAAATAAGTATGTATAAGGCAATAAATCTCTTCATCAGCACAAAACTAACTATACAATTTTTAATTAACTTTATTTTGATTAATTAATTGTGTGAGGGGGCTGTGCTATTTTGTAATACCCGGCCAGTTGTCTGTACGGAACGGATTTGCAGGAAGCCCTTCTTTATTGTAAAGATTGACATCATCAGGATTATCAGCCCAGCCATATCTTACTGACATCGGGTGTTTTACTTTTTCTGAATATACAACTATCGTTTTATCATCTACGATATCTGATTTAGCCCAATGAAATTTTTTATCGCTTCCGGCAATTGTAAATCCTTTCAGGTAACCATATTTATCTTTAACAGTCAGTCCTGTGCCCGTTTCCCTGAAGGTTATATATGCTTTCCCATTTTTAAACTCAACTGAGCTAAACAATGGACCTGAATGAACTATGTCTTTGCCGTACCCGATTTTAAGGGCATTCAGGGCAAGCCGTTTGCCAACATCCTGCTTGTTTTTTGGATGAATATCATTGGCTTCGCCTATGTCGATAGCCATTGCCATTCCTGTATTTGTCAGTTCCAGCGTTTTAGTCTGTGCTTCGCGCAGTTCTGCCCATTCGCTTTCAGAAGGTTCTGTTACCGGCTGTCTGTAGTTAGCCAGGGAAACGAACAGAAAAGGGAATTCTCCCTGTTGCCAGTGCATCCTCCAGTCTTTGATCATATTTGGGAAAATTCTTTGATACTGCTTTGCACGGCTGGCGTTTGATTCACCCTGGTACCAGATAGCACCCTTAATACCGTATGGAATAATCGGATTTAACATTGCATTGAACAGAAGGGTAGGGTATGAGTTTGGTTTGAGTATCTCATTAATTTTTTCAGGATTGGGTTTATCAGAATTATCAAGGTCCATCTGCTGAAGTTCGGCAAGCTTATCTCTGAAATCGGGATCTTCTTTGATTGTTTCGGCGCTTGCCCAGGTTTCAGCTACTGTACCTCCCCATGATGTATGAATCAATCCAACCGGTACATTCAGATCTCTATGCAATTCCCGTCCGAAGAAGAATGCAACAGCAGAAAAACCAGGTACGGTTTCCGGGGAACACTCCAACCATTCTCCATCAGTTATATCCTCCTGGGGAAATTGGGCAACTTTTCTTGGTACTGAAAAAAGACGTATTCCCGGGAGATCAGCAGCAACTATTTCTTCTTTTGCGTTATTGCTTTGTTCAACTCTCCACTGCATATTTGACTGTCCGGAGCATACCCAGACCTCACCAATCATAACATTATTCAGCTCAATTATGTTTTTGCCTTTGACAACCAATTTATGAGGCCCGCCATATTCAGACGGCGGTAATTTGACAATCCATTTACCCTCTTTGTCTGCCCTGGTTTTAACGACTTTATCATTAAAGACCACAGTAACCCTTTCTCTTTTATCAGCCCAACCCCAAATGGGAATATCAATTCCCTTTTGTAAAACCATATTGGAACTGAAAATCTTAGGGAGAGTTACGTCTGCATAAACATTGCCGGTAAATAATATTATGGCAGACAACAAAAATACCAGGACAACCTTTGAAGTCTTCATTTGTATATAATTTAATTAATAAAATAATAATCAACCAGGGTTATTACCCTGAATTCCTGAAAAGAGCCACGGCTGAAAAAAAGTTAAATATTTAACTGGCTTTCTGCCTTAACTGTTTCACGTACAGTTGTGGTTGCTCCTTTTGACAGGGTTATATCCACAGGTTTATTTGTTTCCCATGAACCGTTTGTGAAGTCAGGCACATCAATAGAATTAGAACGGTTTGCAACTGACCATTCACTTAAGGGGCCTATTACGCTCCACAATGCAGCATCATAAACATCCTGGTCAAGTTCAATACCATTTCTCAGACAGTCAATTAGCCTCCAGTCCATAAGGAAGTCCATGCCACCATGACCGCCAACCTTTTTAGCCATCTCGCCGACAAGCTTCACAATTTTTGGAGTATATTGTTCTTCAAGAACTTCCATCTCATCCTGGTCAAACCAGCTGTGGCCTTTGGCAATCCTTCCCGGCAGTGGATATTTTTGAGCAACTCCTTCAGTGCCGCTTACCAGGTGTATTCTGGAGTATGGGCGTGGGGTTGTAACATCGTGCTGGATCATGATAGTTTTTCCTTTATTAGTGCGAACCAGGGAAGTGTTCATATTGCCACGGTATTTGTCAGAAATGAATTCTTCGTAAAATGGATCACTTTCGGCCAGTTTGGCGGCCATTGGCCCCATCTGAAAATCTTTGGTCGACATAGATGTAAGATAATCCATCTTATCGCCCCTGTTAATATTCAAAATCTGGCATACTGGTCCCAGTCCGTGAGTAGGATAGAGATTACCGTTTCTCTTCTGGCTCTCTTTCAGCCTCCACATATCTGAGTATTGTCCTTTTTCAAAATTCGGATTGAGCAGATCATGGATATATGCACCTTCGGCATGTAACACTTCACCGAAGAATCCCTGCCGCGCCATGTTTAGTGTGAGAAGTTCGAAGAAGTCGTAGCAACAGTTTTCGAGCATCATGCAGTGTTTTTTGTTTTTCTCGGAAGCTTCTACCAACTGCCATGACTCATCTACTGTGAGGGCTGCAGGAACTTCTGAGGCAGCATGTTTGCCGCACTCCATTGCATATACAGCCATTGGAGTATGAAGACTCCATGGTGTGCAGATATAAACCAGGTCTATATCAGGACTTTCGCACATCTCTTTCCAGGCATCTTCAGTGCCGCCATACTCTTTTGCAGCAGGCAATCCGTGTTTGGCAAGTATTTTTTGTCCTCTTGCAATACGTTCCATGTCTTTATCACACAGAGCTTTTATTTCAACTCCTTCAATATTTGACATGCGTTCGACTGCTCCCGGGCCCCTGTTGCCCAGTCCGATGAATCCTATCCTCACTACATCAATCTTAGGCGCTGCATATCCGCTCATATTGAATTTTTGAGGGTGCGCAGTCATCACTGCTTCTTTGATGTCAGCAAGATTTGAGGTATCCTGAACCGATGAAGTTTGTTGTTTGCATGATGACAATCCTGATGTCATTAAACCGGCCCCGGCTGCTCCGGCAATCTGAAAAAATCTTCTCCTGTCTGTCTTCATTTTATATAACTTTTGATATTAATTACTTATGATAAGCTTTTAAAATTACAAATTAATAAATAAATCCTTGATTTAAACTGATGATATTTATTAAATTTTAATTATAACAGATGGATCATGGGTAAGAGCAGCCTGGATATTATTAAAAATATAATTAATTGGATTGAAATTTTTTATACTCGTTTTAGATAGTGTAATGACATTGTATTTTTTTCTATATTCGCTTATTTAATCTTACAGAATGAAGAAATTTTATCTCTCCTTACTCTTTTTGATATTTATCATAAAAGCAAATTCCCAGGAAGAGCTGACTAAAACGGGCTGGAATTTTGGTGCACTTCCCTCGGTTGCATTCGATACTGACCTCGGGTTTCAGTACGGAGCCCTGATTAATCTCTATAATTATGGCGATGGCAGCAGGTATCCATCTTACAACCATTCACTCTACTTTGAGGTGTCAAGGTTTACCAAAGGCAGCGGTATTAACAGGTTTTATTATGATTCAGACCGGCTGATCAGGGGATTGCAGACATCGGTCGATATTAGTTACCTTTCTGACATAGCATAGGATTTTTATGGGTTTAATGGTTTTGATGCCTATGTTAACCCTGATTTTTTTGATGATCAGAGTCCGGCCTATTTAAGCCGGATGTATTACAAATACGACCGTAAGATGTTCCGGTTCAAATTGGACCTGCAGGGAAAATTTTCGGGTGAACATTTGCGATGGGTGGCAGGTTTCAATCTTTTAAATTTCAAGATAGGAGAGGTCAATCTCGACAAACTCAACAAAGGGAAAGAGGGAGATGAACTGCTCCCTGAAATAGACGGTTTGTATAAGAAATATCAGGACTGGGGAATTATTTCTGAAGAGGAGGCAGATGGTGGCTTCGTTCCGACATTTAAAGCAGGACTGGTTTATGACAGTCGTGACAACAAGCCGAATCCCATGAAGGGTTTATGGACTGAAGCTGTAATATTGGGAGCTCCTGATTTCTTGGGAAGTGAAAGTTCATTTGCAAAGTTGAGCCTTACTCACAGACAATATTTTACAATCGTGCCGGATGACTTATCATTCGTTTACCGGTTAGGATATCAATCTACCATAGGAGGCCATGTCCCTTTTTATTATCAGACTCAGCTGATAACTTCGGTTATGAAGAGATATTTTTCCGAAGGACTGGGAGGCGCTATCTCGCTTCGGGGAATACGGAGGAACAGAATTGTCGGCGATGGGATTTTTTATGGTAATGCTGAAGCACGGTGGAAATTTGCCCGTTTCCGGTTTATAAATAATAATTTTTATCTGGGATTAAACGGATTTCTAGATTTTGGGCAGGTGACCAAAAAGATAGATGTTGATCCCAAAACGGCATTTTTACCTCAGGAAGAGGCCTATTTTGACGAAGGCGCCGAAAAAATGCATTATTCTTACGGCGCCGGCATACGAATAGTGATGAACCAAAACTTCATAGTTGCAGTAGACTATGGAATGGCTGCTGATAAGCGTGACGGTGATTCAGGTCTATATATAGGGCTCAACTACCTGTTTTAATGTTTTTCAATATAATCAGCAATCCAGTTTCCTGCCTCTGATGTTTTATATGCCTGTCCGTCAGCTATATCTTCGGTAACAAATCCCTGTTCCATAGATGCGGTTACAGCATCGCGGATTGCTTTAGCTTCCTCCTGAAGGTTAAAGGCATATTCAAACATCATTGCTGCAGATAATATAGTTGCTACAGGATTGGCTATATCTTTTCCGGCAGCCTGCGGATAGGAGCCGTGGATAGGTTCAAAGACCGATGTATGAATTCCTATAGAAGCTGATGGCAGTAACCCGAGTGACCCTGTAATGACACTTGCTTCGTCTGTAAGAATATCCCCAAACATATTTTCAGTTACCATTACATCGAAGTTCCTGGGCCATTGTATTATCTGCATTGCAGCATTGTCGACAAACATATACTCAGTTTTTATATCCGGGTAATTTACCGCCATTTCCTGTGCTACTTCGCGCCAGAGCCGTGAGCTTTCAAGGACATTGGCTTTGTCGACTACTGTTAGTTTTTTCCGGCGTTTACCGGCAAATTCATAAGCCAGTTTCAGGATACGTACTATCTCTTCACGGGTGTATGTGTTAGTGTCATATGCTGTATTGCCATTATCTTTTCTTCCTTTTTCACCAAAGTAGATACCACCGGTAAGTTCCCTGATGCATAAAAAGTCAGCTCCCTCTATCAGTTCCCGGCGAAGTGGTGATTTGTGCAGTAATGACTGAAAAGTTGTTACTGGCCGTATATTGGCATATAAACCAAGTTTTTTTCTCATAGCCAGTAATCCCTGTTCCGGCCTGACAGTAGCCTTTGGATTATTATCGAACTTAGGATCACCTATGGCACCAAAGAGGACTGCATCTGAGTTCATGCACAAGCTGTGGGTTGAATCCGGATAGGGATCACCTACCTGGTCTATGGCAGTTGCGCCGGTTAATCCATATTCATAACTTAGATCATGATTAAATTTTTCTGCGATAACTGTTACTGCTTTCATAGCCTGTTCAATTATCTCAGGCCCTATCCCGTCGCCGGGAAGAATTGCTAACTTTAGCTTCATCCGAATTTAATTTTATTTATTAATTGTCAATTAGTTGTTAATGGGTGTGGCCCAAAATGGTATCTTTATTTTTAGTTAATCAGGCTGTTCGTTCGCTTAAGCGAACGGCAATGGATAATGATTTGAACCAACAGGCTGCTATTATCTGTGCCTTTTCCCTTGCCGTCGGCTTTATCCGACGGATCAAAATTAGATATATTATTTAAAACAGCCATAAACAATAACCTCTCTTATGAAATACTGTCAATAATTTTTTCCAAAAATCCAGGCTTAATCTCATTTTCTATAATATTCAACATCCGTATTGTAGCTTTTATAGCTGCAGCACTTTGATCAGGGTCAAGGCCTTTGGTTTTAAATTCCCTTGAATTTTTCCATGTTATTACAGTTTCAACCAATGCATCAGTCTTTCCCCCTGGTGGAATTGTTACTACATAATCGATGAGTGAGGGGAATGACTTACCCAGTTTTTTATATATTTTTCTGACCGCTTTAACAAAAGCATCGTATTGTCCGTCACCGTCACTGATCTCTGCATACTGTTCCCCGTCGATTTCAATACTCACATTGGCAACAGGGCGTAATCCCATCGTATGGCTAACAGAGTAGTTAACCACCTTTATCTTCTGTTCGATAAGATCATTCTGCAGGGCATCTGCAACAATATAGGGCAGTTCGTCTGATGTAACAGTCTCTTTTTTGTCGCCCAGTTCAATTATGCGCCTGGTAACTTTCTTCAATGATTCATCATCCAGCTCTATGCCCAGTTCCTGAAGGTTTCTCTTTATATTTGCCTTTCCTGATGTCTTTCCCAGTGCATATTTTCTTATCCGTCCGAATCGCTCAGGCAACAGGTCGTTAAAATAGAGATTGTTTTTATTATCACCGTCAGCATGTATACCGCTGCACTGGGTAAAAACATATTCACCGATCAGGGGTTTATTAGTAGGTATACGGATCCCTGAAAACGATTCCACCAGCCTGGAAATTTTATTCAGCCTGCTTTCATTTACATGCGTTGTCATTTTCAGGTGATCTTTGATGGTGGCGATAACACTTGAAAGAGGGGCATTACCTGCTCTTTCTCCTAATCCGTTTACAGTTGTATGAACACACCGTATGCCTGCTTTTATTGCATGGAAAACATTGGCAATAGCAAGATCATAATCATTATGTGCATGGTAATCGAACTTCACACCGGGATAGGTTTCTATCATCTCTCTGCAGAAATCATAAGTTTCATCAGGGTTCAGTATACCCAGTGTGTCGGGCAGCATTATTCTGTTTACCTTTTCTTTTTTCAGGGAGGATATCATAAAATGAACATACTCTCTTGAATTTCTCATTCCGTTAGACCAGTCCTCAAGATATATATTTACCGTTATACCCATCTCTTCGGCATATTGAATAACCTTTTTAATATCATTCAGGTGCTGTTCGGGAGTCTTCCGGAGCTGTTCAGAAACATGTTTCAATGACCCTTTGCACAACAGGTTCACTACTTTACCTCCTGCATCAGCAATCCATTGCAGTGAAATTTTACCATCAACAAAACCCAATATTTCAATTTTATCGAGGTATCCTTTTTCAGAAGCCCACTGCAATACTTTCCGGGCTCCTTTAAATTCACCATCAGATACCCTCGCTGAAGCGATTTCAATGCGGTCAACCCTTACATCGTCCAGGAGCACTTTAGCCACAGTGAGCTTTTCAGCATCGCTGAATGAGACACCTGTTGTCTGCTCCCCGTCGCGCAGGGTGGTATCCATTATGGTTAGGTTACTGTTTTCTGTTTCAACCGATTTGCCTGTCATGGTAATAAATTTTACTTTGCTTTTTCGAAATCTGCTATCTCCTTTTTCATTGCCACGAGATAGTCGATATCGTCAAGTCCGTTTTTTAAACAATGCTTTTTATATGCATTGATTTCGAAATACTCTGATTCGTTGGTATCAAGGATTGTAAATTGTTGTTTATCTAGGTCTGCCATAAATTTTGCTTGGGGATCTTTATCAATTGAAATAAAAATCTTTTGCAAAAAATCCGGTGAAACAACAATCGGTAACAAGCCGTTATTGATTGCGTTATTTTTGAATATATCAGCAAAGAAGCTGGAGACCACGACTCTGAATCCGTAGTCATAGATAGCCCAGGCGGCATGTTCGCGGCTTGATCCGCTACCGAAATTTTTACCTGCGACCAATATCTTTCCTGAATATTTATCCTCATTAAGAGGGAACCCGGCTTTAGGACTTCCGTCTTTATTATATCTCCAGTCGCGAAAAAGGTTATCTCCGAATCCTTTCCGTTCTGTTGCTTTTAAAAATCTTGCCGGAATTATCTGGTCTGTGTCTACATTCTCGGCTTGTAAGGGTACCGCCGGGGAGATTATCTTTGAAAATTTATCGTAAGCCATATTGTTGAATATTAAAATATTATAGGAATTTTCTGGGATCAGTTATCACTCCGGTCAAAGCTGCTGCTGCTGCTGTCAGCGGACTGGCAAGTAATGTTCTTGCACCGGGTCCCTGACGTCCTTCGAAATTTCTGTTTGTTGTAGAGACTGCATATTTGCCTTCCGGTATTTTGTCATCATTCATAGCCAGGCAAGCTGAACACCCCGGCTGACGTAACTGAAATCCAGCTGCTTCCAGAATTTCTGTAAGTCCCTCTTCCCGAATCTGCTTTTCAACCTGTCGTGATCCGGGTACAAGCCAGGCTGTGACCTCAGGTGATTTTTTCTTCCCTTTCACAAAATAAGCAAACGCCCTGAAGTCCTCAATCCTTCCATTGGTACAGCTGCCCAGAAAAACATAATCTACTTTTTTGCCAAGCATAGTTTCACCCTCTGAATATCCCATATAATTCAATGACTTAGTGAAGTTATTTTTGTCATTGTCAGTCATATTTTCTGTAGTGGGAATAGATCCTGTTATTCCGATTCCCATCCCCGGGTTAGTGCCATATGTAATCATCGGCTCTATATCATCAGCGTTGAAAGTATACTCCATATCGAACTGTGCACCTTCGTCTGATTTCAGCTCACTCCAGGATACTAATGCTTTCTCCCAGTCGCTTCCTTTCGGTGCATATTCTCTTCCTTTAATATAGTTTACAGTGGTCTCATCGGGCGCTATCATACCGCCCCTGGCACCGCTCTCAATGCTAAGGTTACACAGGGTCATTCTGCCCTCCATCGACAGTCCGGTGATTGCACTGCCTTCATACTCAATAAAATGGCCGGTGCCACCACTTGTGGAAATTTGTGATATTATATACAGGGCAATATCTTTAGCAGTAACACCTTTCCTGAGCTGGCCTGTAACCGTTATCCTCATTTTTTTTGGTTTGGGCTGCATAATACACTGGCTGGCCAGTACCATCTCCACCTCGCTGGTACCGATTCCAAAGGCGATAGCACCAAATGCACCATGAGTTGACGTATGGCTGTCACCACACACAATTGTCATTCCTGGTTGTGTTAGTCCCATTTCAGGTCCGATAATATGCACTATGCCATGTCCTTCTGTCTGAAGGTCATGATATTTAATACCATGTTCGTTACAATTTTTCCTAAGCATCTCCACCTGGTGGCGTGATAATTCATCCAATATTGTAAGATGCTGGTTTTCAGTTGGTACATTATGATCAGGAGTAGCAGTGGTCTGATCAGGCCTGAAAACCTTTAATCCCCGCTGTTTAAGTCCCAGAAAAGCCACAGGGCTTGTTACTTCATGAATCAGATGGCGGTCGATATATAAAACATCAGGCCCCCCTTTGACTGATTTCACTATGTGTGAATCCCATATTTTATCAAATAATGTTTTTGCTGTCATTGATCTTATTTTTATATTACTGACTAACCGGAAATTTATTTACTGCATCCAGAAACGCTTCTACTGAAGCAGTTACAATATCTGTATGTGCACCAAATCCGTTATATATTGAGTCATTATATTGTATTTGCATATGTACTTTTCCAATATCATCGCTACCCCGGGTGATAGCCTGAACGAGGAACTCTTCAATTGAGACCTGTCTGCGAATTATCTGCTTAACTGCCTTTATTGCAGCATCTACAGGACCGTTACCCGTTGATGTTGCATCAAATTTTTCTCCTGCTATATCCAGTCTGACAATAGCAGCAGGCACAATATTTTTTCCTGTCAGTACCTGTAAGAAATCCAGTTTAATTCGATGCTCTTTACGTCGTGCATCACCTGCCAGCAGAGCTATATCGTCGTCACGGATATCTTTTTTCTTATCAGCAAGTTTCAAAAATTCCTCATATATCTCATCCAGCTTCTCTTTACTGAGTTTATACCCCATTATTTCAAGACGGTGTTTTAGTGCAGCCCGTCCGCTGCGTGCTGTCAGCAAGATAACTGACTCATTGATTCCCACATCGACAGGATCCATGATCTCATAATTTTCGCGATGCTTCAATACCCCGTCCTGGTGGATACCTGAAGAGTGGGCAAAAGCATTTCGTCCGACTATTGCCTTATTGGGCTGTACCGGCATATTCATCAGAGTAGAAACCAGTCTGCTGGTGCGGTAAATATTTTTCGTGTTTATGCCTGTTTTGATACCGAGGACCTTATAACGGCTCTTCATGATCATAACCACCTCTTCAAGTGAGGTATTGCCTGCACGTTCCCCAATTCCGTTGATAGTCACCTCAGCTTGTCGTGCACCATTTATTATTCCTGAAACAGTGTTGGCAGTTGCCATACCCAGGTCATTATGACAATGTGTAGAGATTATTGCCTTATGTATGCCACTTACATTTTCGTGAAGGTATTTTATCTTCTCTCCAAATTCCTGAGGCAGGCAGTACCCTGTAGTATCAGGAATGTTAACGACTGTCGCACCTGCTTTAATAACAGCTTCCACAACTTTTGCAAGATATTCATTATCTGTCCGGCCTGCGTCCTCTGCATAAAACTCTACATCCTCAACATATTTTTTTGCATATTTAACAGCTTCAACAGCCCGCTCAATAATAGCCTCCGGATTAGAATTCAGCTTTTTGTAGATATGATAATAAGAGGTGCCGATACCGGTGTGAATTCTGCCTTTTTTTGCATATTTCAGGGATTCGGCAGCCACATCAATATCTTTTTGAACTGCGCGGGTCAGGGCACAAATCGTAGGCCAGGTTACCGCTTTAGAAATCTCAACCACTGATTCAAAGTCACCCGGACTGGAAATTGGAAATCCTGCTTCAATTATATCAACTCCCAGTTCCTGCAGAGCTTTGGCAACTTCAATTTTTTCCACTGTGTTCAACTGACATCCGGGAACCTGCTCGCCGTCGCGCAGGGTGGTATCAAAAATATAAAGTTTATCACTCATCGTTTTATAAATGTTTAATTATATCCTGTTTATTTTACGAAAAAAGCCATCCTCTTTTTATGAGAATGGCTTACTCTTGTTTTTTTATAAGATTAACTACATACCATTCTCATTTATTCTTGTCTAGAAGAATAATGCCAATAATAAGGCTGAGAATTGATATGTTACTTATTAACTTCATTTTTTATGTTCTGATGCAAATATTAAAATATTTTTTTAAATGAAAAGAAGTTGATGATAATTATTGAATAAAATTAATAACAGAATTAACATTTAATGTTATTTTAATCAAAAATTAACAGGTCAACATCCGGACGGGATGCTACAATAATATTCAGGTTTTATACAGATTCAGGGTTGAATGTTGTTTATTTTATCTGGCTCCCGGGCATTATGTATAAACAGGTCCTCCTTTGACATCGGGCGAAGGGAAATTTTCCAATCGAAGCCGCTGAGTTTTTTCTCCTCCTCGGTTACATCAAAAAGAGGTTTTAATGTTCCCAGCGGAGACTGAAGAAATGAGATCCTATAAATTTTTTCTTCCCTGAATTGTATTGCTATTCTGCTGCTTTCAGCTTTGTTTAGTCCTATAATCGTTGTATCCTCCCTTGCATAATAGAGTGTCTGTCCACTTCCATTAACATCTATTTTTGAGAGTTTGTTATCGGTTATAAATCCAACCATTTCCCTCCCTTTTATCTGGTCGAACCTGCCTGAATCTAATTTTGAGATTATAAAGCTGTTGTTTAATAAATGAATCTCGTCGGGGGCGCCGGTATTTTGTTTCATATTTATCATGTCAGCACTTAACTGATGTATTTCAGACCATATTACCGGATTATGATGAAGTTCAACTACGGAGTCTTTAGAGAAATAGACCAGGGAATCGCAGACACCCTGAAGATCTGTACGAAAAAATCGGGTTCCATAGAAGGCCATGACAAGCTTTTCTCCTTCGATAGTATCAGGTACAGTCCGCAATGTATCGGCATGAAGAAAAAGAGTGTCTTCCTCTGAATACATTTGAAACAGGGCAGAGTCTGTAACAGTGGCAATTTCAAATTCATCTGAATAAGCCGCAGTTTCACCGGTTACTATAATTTTATTTTCATAATCCTGAATATGTACATTCCCCAGAGCTTTCCCTTTCCCGTCAGTTTCATTATATCTTATGTAATCTGCCCTCAGTTCCTGCTTTTCATCAAAAACGCGCGCGTGCTCTGTAAGTTCAGCTTCTCCGGTCTTTGAATTATACCAACCGTCTTCTGCATAGAGAGTATACGCTGAGTCACGAATTGTTGTCGGTCCTTTTATAAGATATAACCCTGAATTAGTGTTATATATAAGAGTATCATTTTCAAGGGTATAGTCATCATTATAGGCATTTACATCTTCATAGAAATAGATCATGTCCAGATCTAAATAATACCTTGCAATAATGCTTGTTAAAATATTTGTGCTGTCAACAATTTTACCACCTGTATCATAATAGCCAATATTTGATTCGATATCATATTCAAGAGTGTCACAGAAGAGGGTAGTTGATTTATTAAGTAGTTTAACATTGCCGGATGCCCTGGCAAAACTGATGTCTCCGTCATAGAATATTGTATTTGCATACAGATCAATTGTATCACCCTGGTTTATACGGACATTCCCGAACGCATCAACTCTGTTTGTGCCTGTGTATGTATAAGCGCTGTCGCACCACATGAGAATATCCTGATGCCTGATTCTTACATTCCCTAAAAGCCTCTGTGCATTAGCAGCTATGTGTTCACTTGATTCCAGGTAATCAGCCTGTTCAATATCTACCCTTTTTTTTGTCTGGGAGAATGTTGGGGAAAAGGCCAAAAGGAGTATCATTACCAGGGAAAACCGGGTAAGGAGGCCGGCTAACTCCTTATTGACCATCAGTAAAAACATTAAATTAGTTCTTCAATTATTTGTTCTACCGAAATATTTTCAGCTTCAGCTTTGTAGTTTTTGATAATCCTGTGTCTTAGAATTGACGGTGCTACAGCTTTAACATCTTCAATGTCAGGAGAATATTTTCCATGGAGAGCAGCATGAGTTTTTGCTCCAATCACCAGGTATTGTGAAGCCCTGGGACCTGCGCCCCATTTAAGGTACTGTTCTGCAATTCCGGCTGCCATTCCGTTTCCGGGCCTTGTCTTTGCAGCCAGGGTAACAGCATAATTCAGTACATTATCATTAATAGGGATCTTCCTGATAAGTTGCTGGTAAAAAATTATTTCTTGTCCGGTAATTACCGGTTTAAGTTCAAACAGCAGGTTAGAAGTTGTATTTTTAACAATTATAATCTCATCTTCATACCTTGGGTAGTCGAGCCACACAGAAAACATAAACCTGTCGAGCTGGGCTTCGGGAAGTGGGTATGTGCCTTCCTGTTCAATAGGATTTTGAGTTGCCAGTACAAAAAAAGGACTTTCCAGTTCAAAGCGTTGTCCTGCTGATGTGACAGCCTGTTCCTGCATTGCTTCCAGAAGTGCCGACTGGGTTTTAGGAGGGGTACGGTTTATCTCATCGGCAAGGATAATATTAGCAAAAAGGGGACCTTTGACAAACCTGAACTGTCTCTCTTTATCCAAAATTTCAGTACCTATTATGTCAGAAGGCATCAGGTCGGGAGTGAATTGTATCCGGTTATATTTCAGTCCAAGAATTTTAGCAATGGTCGTTACCATTAGTGTCTTTGCCAGTCCGGGTACCCCGATAAGAAGCACATGCCCCCTGCTGAAGAGTGATACAAGCACCTCCGTGATCACTTTATCCTGTCCGTAGATCACTGTGGTGATTTCATCCAGTAGATTTTGAAATTTATCGCGCAGGGCATCCAGCGCTTCAACGTCATTTTTAAGCTTCATGATTACTAATTCTTACTTGACCCAGTTGTTGAATTCAAAATTGCAGTTAGCATATGTAGGATCAATTCTTATGTATGTTTGTGCCTGTTTGTCACTTATCCATTGTTCCAATACTTTCTCCTTTTTTTGTTCCAGGAACATATCAGCAAGTTGCTGGTAGTCTTTTTGCAGATTTGCTTTATGTGCCTCCGTTTTTTCTATAAGCTTAACAATTTTAAAAACAGTTTGCCTGCTTTCGGGATCAAGGGTTTCAAATGGATCTGATAATTCGTTGATTTTTAGGGAGGGAAGTATTTTGCTAACATCTCCGTCAAGCTCTTCGATGGTAAATTTGGAAGACATGGAGTACTGGCTGATAGCTATTCCTCCATTATTTCTTGTGTTTTTATCAGAGGAGAATAACCTTGCTGCCTCAGCAAATGAGATCTCTTCTTTTCTGATCATATTTGCCAGGCTGTCGAGACGGTTAAACGCCTGTTCTTTTGCTTCAGCAGTAACTTTTGGTTTCATCAGGATATGCCTTGTATTAACTTTTTCTCCCTGCCTGTCAATTAGCTGAATAATGTGAAATCCAAATTCAGTTTCCACAACATTTGATATTTTATCCCCTCTCAGGTTAAATGCAACAGCTGCATACTCGGGATCAAGCTGGGCACGGCCCTGATAGCCGATTTCCCCTCCGTTACCAGCTGATGGCCCTTCAGAGTACATAACGGCCATTGCTGCAAAACTTGATCCCTCCTCAATTTTCCTCTTCAGATCACGCAATTCCGCCTTTACCCTGTTCTCTTCATCAATATCTATTGCAGGTTTCATGGTAATCTGTGCATATTCATATTGTTGAGGGATAGTCGGAATTTCCTCCTCAGAGAGATTCCTGAAAAACTGTCTTACCTCCGAGGGAGTTATTGTAACGTCTTTTACTATTTTATTTCTCATCTGAGAACTCAGCAACTGATTTTTGATAACCTGCTGCATCTCTGCCCTGATGTCTGCAATAGGCTTTTTAAAATAATTTTCCACAGCGCTTTCTGACCCAAAATGGGCAACATACATTTGTAACTGCCCGTCCATCTGCTGGTTAACCTGACTATCGGTTACTTCAATCAGGGTGTCCAGTTCAGCCTCAGCTATCAGGAGCCTGTCGATTAAAAAGTTTTCCAGTATTTCACACTTCATGTCACCATCGGTTGTGATCCCCTGGGCCTGCTGGTCAATAAACATTTTTTCAATGTCTGATTTCAGGATGATATTGCTGCCAACAACTGCAACTATCTGATCAATCACCCTGTCCTGTGCATGCATTGTACCCATGGCCAGCAACAGAATAATTATTAACCCCGTTTTTATATTCAAGTTATTCTTCATTATTTTTCAGAATTAAAAATTTTAAAAGTGTTATTTCTTATTCCTTCGGTATATACACTATTTTCAACCTGTTTAAGGAATTCAATTTTTCTGCGGTTTAAAATTAAGTTTTTAATGTTATCTTTTACATATTCCAAAGGAGCCAGTTCATTTTTTAATTTATAATCATGGATAGAGATAAAATAATAATATGTAGAATCGCTCATTTCGTAAATATCATTTTGTCTCAGGAACTGTTCTGGTTTCTCAATTGATTCGGGGATATTATTTGCAATCAGGTCGAAATTCACCCAGCGGTCAGTTATAATTTCATAGTTTTTTGCATAGCGAAGGCAGTAATCCCGCAATTCAATTATCCCCTCTGCGCTGCTGTTACCAGATAACTGACGGAGTTCTTCAGGATTAGCAAGTTCGTTAGGTGTTTTAATAAAGATTGCTTTAACTATATTATTGTTCAGCTTAAAATTGTCAGCATTGTTTGTATAGAAGTCCAGTATCTCCGCTTCTGTAACCGTAGTATCCATGCGCTGGGCCACCAGCTCATTTTTAAACCGGTAGATAAGAAGTGAATTTCTGTAATCCTGCAATTCCCGCGTGACATTTTTTTGTTCGGGTGACAGGTTCTCCTGGGCTTTTTGAAGCATTAACTCCTGTTTGACCCATTTTTTAATATAATCTTCGGCCATAACAGCACTGTCAGCCGGACTTATATCATGCGGAATCACGGAAGAGATCTCGGACTGGTACAATGAAATAGTGCCAACCCTTGCAACCAATTTATCTTCCGGGGTTTTACTGTTAATGCAGCCCGCTATAAAGGCCATGGATACAATAACAAGTTTATATGTATTTTTAAGATTTAACATTCCATTTCCATACGACAATACAGTATTAATCAGCGGGAGCTGTAATTTGGAGCTTCCCTTGTGATAGATACGTCATGGGGATGACTTTCCTGTACGCCGGCATTAGTAATTTTAGTAAATTTTGCCTGCTGCAGCATTTCTATATTCCGGGCTCCGCAATACCCCATTCCTGCCCTGAGTCCGCCCATGAGTTGGTAGAGTACCTCATACAATGTCCCTTTATAGGGAACCCGTGCAGTAATACCTTCAGGGACAAGTTTTTTAATATCTTCTTCCATATCCTGAAAATACCGGTCTTTCGAACCTTTCTGCATTGCCTCGATCGATCCCATTCCCCTGTATGATTTAAACTTACGTCCCTGGTATAATATTGTCTCCCCCGGAGATTCTTCAACTCCTGCAAAAAGTCCGCCTGCCATAACCGAGTTTGCACCAGCAGCAATAGCTTTTACAATATCACCAGAGTACCTGATACCACCATCGGCAATTACAGGAATGCCACTACCCTTAATTGCCTGTGATACACTATAAATAGCCGAAAGCTGAGGAATACCGACACCTGCTATTATCCTGGTGGTACATATTGATCCGGGACCTATTCCTACTTTTACGGCATCTGCACCTGCTTTTACAAGTGCCTTTGCAGCTTCAGCAGTGCCTATGTTGCCAACTATTACCTCTTTTTCCGGATATTTGGATTTTATCTTCTTAAGCATTTCCATCACCCCTTTTGAGTGGGCGTGTGCTGTGTCAATAACCAGTGCATCAACCTGGGCATTAAATAGTTCATCTACCCTGTCCATTGTATTATATGCAATGCCTATGCCGGCAGCCACTCTTAACCTGCCTTTTTCATCTTTGCAGGCCAGAGGTTTATCTTTGGCTTTGGTTATGTCCTTATAAGTTACCAGTCCGATCAGTTTATTGTTTTTATCGACAACTGGCAACTTTTCAATTTTATGATATTGCAGAATTTCTGCAGCTTTCTCCAGGTTTGTTGATTCAGTTGTGGAGACAAGGTTTTCTTTTGTCATTATCTCCTCAATAGGCCTGTTCATGTCTTTTTCAAACCGGAGGTCACGATTAGTAACTATTCCTACCAAATGGCCCTGACTGTCAACTACAGGGATACCGCCAATTTTAAATTTTGACATAATATCAATGGCATCTTGAACTTTCTTCTCCCTTGTGATGGTCACAGGATCATATATCATCCCGTTTTCAGCCCTTTTGACCGTTGTTACCTGGTGCGCCTGTTCGTCAATGTCCATGTTTTTATGGATAACACCAATGCCACCTTCCCTGGCAATGGCAATCGCCATTTTGTGTTCAGTTACTGTGTCCATTGCAGCTGTTACGATAGGTGCATTAATAGTTATGGACCTCGAAAACCGTGATGTTAGATTTACATCAACAGGTAAAACTTCAGAATACAAAGGTACAAGAAGGACATCATCAAAAGTTAAACCTTCAAACAATATTTTTTCTGAATAAAATGACATGGGCCGCTGTTTAAATTATACTTTAGACCGCAAAACTACAAAAAAATAGAATAAGGCTATTTAAATATATTGTTATTGAAAGTGTTTAGAACGATAAAAATTGTTAAACGAAAGGGAAATATTATTTTTACATCTTACGCAGCACAAGAGCAATAATTGAATTTTTTCGGAAGAATACCTGAATTTTAAAGCAATTCGGTGATAAAAAGTTAATATTCTAAACAGGTTAAGTATGGATGGTTTCAGAAAAATTCTTCAAAAATACTGGGGTTATCCTGATTTTCGCCCGCTGCAGTTAGATATTATCAATTCAGTTGCATCGGGTAATGATACTTTGGGATTAATGCCTACAGGTGGTGGTAAATCCATTACTTTCCAGGTATATTCACTGTCCCGGGAAGGCCTGTGTATTGTTATTACCCCTTTGATAGCGCTGATGAAAGACCAGGTTGAGAACCTGCACCGCAAAGGTATCAGGGCATTGCAGATACATAGCGGTATGTCGGCCCGCGAAATAAATATAGCTCTTGATAACGCAGTGTGGGGCGATTATAAATTTCTTTACTTAGCTCCTGAACGGTTGAACTCAGATAAATTCAGACAACGGCTTTCAGGTATGAATGTCAACCTGGTAACAGTTGATGAAGCACATTGTATTTCACAATGGGGCTACGATTTCAGGCCCAGCTACATGAATATTGTTCAGCTGAGAGAGTTGTTACCATCTGTCAGGTTCCTGGCACTTACTGCCACTGCCACTCCCAAAGTTGCGGCTGATATTCAGAATAAACTGGGGTTTAAAAAGCCTAATGTAATAAAAATGTCTTTTCAGAGGGAAAATCTGAACTATCTGGTGCGATTGCGCGAGAATAAGGCTGATTATCTCATGGAAACACTTAAAGCTGTAAAAGGATCAGGAATAGTCTATGTCAGAAGCAGAAAGGCGACAAAGGAAATTGCCGGGAAACTGCGAAAAAAGGGGATTTCAGCCGACTATTATCATGCAGGGTTAAAAAACAGTGTCCGTAATAAAAAACAGGATGAGTGGTTATCGGGAAAGTTGCGTATTATCATTGCCACAAATGCTTTCGGAATGGGAATTGATAAACCTGATGTAAGGTTTGTTGTACATTTTGATCCCCCCGATTCGCTCGAGGCATATTTTCAGGAAGCCGGAAGGGCAGGGAGGGATGGAAAAAAAGCTGTTGCTGTTCTGCTTTTTAATAATGCAGATAAAACCAGGCTGAAAAAACATGTCGCAGCTGCCTTTCCTGAACCGGATAAAATAAAAAGGGTATATCAGGCTCTGTGTAACTATTATCAGATTGCTGAGGGTTTTGGCAAGGGCCAGGTTTATGAATTTAACCTTCAGAATTTTTCCAGGTTATATAACATCGGACAAACTATGGTTTTTAACAGCCTGAAAATATTGCAGAGGGAAGGATATCTTGAGTTTACAGGAGAAATTGACACCCCTTCACGTATATTTTTTACAGTTTCACGTGATGATCTCTATAAGTTCCAGGTAGCAAATGCAGAATTTGACCAGTTTATAAAATTAATCCTCAGATCTTACACCGGGCTTTTCAATAATTATGTGCACATAGATGAGGAGGTTCTGGGAAAAAGATCGGGGCTCGACAGTGAGACGATCTATAAATTTTTAAAATACCTGAGGAAATCAAAAATTATCGATTACATTCCCAGGAAAACTACTCCCTACATATACTTTAGCAAGGAGCGTCTGAAAATTGACCGGATCAGGCTGTCAGAAGAGAATTATGACCTCCGGAAAAAAGATTACACAGAACGCACAGAAGCAGTTATTAACTATGCAACAAACAGTTCAGTATGCAGGAGCCGAATGCTGCTCCGGTATTTTGGAGAGACAGATGCATCAGAATGCGGCAGCTGCGATGTATGCCAGTCAATGAAAGATAAAGGATTAAGCTCTGCAGAATTTAATAATATCAGTGAACAGGCAAAACAAATTTTAAGTACACCCTGTTCATATGAGGAGTTGATTTTTAAATTGCCGGGCGACAGGGAAAGGAGTGTTGAAGTTGTTAAGTGGCTGGTTGATAATAATAAAATTGTTTTTCGTATAGACAGAAAACTGGAGTGGCATCAGGATCTGTGACTGTCTTCCCTGCTTATGTGTATATGGCCGTTTTGGCCGGAACACTTTAACAAAAAAGATTACGGATAAAATTCTTGGAAATCTTTTTTACTTTTGCATCTGTTTGAATTACATTGAAACGAGCAAGATTGTAAAATAACAAAAGAGTATAATTAAAACATGTGCGAGTTCCATCTTATACCATATAAATAAACAATTTTAATAAGATGAAAATGGAAAATGACATTTTACATTCTTTAGTATATTCTAAAAATACGGTTGAATTTGTTACCGTTGCAAGTGAATTCTGCAGCCTTATGGAGAATGTCCGGAACTTTGAATTTAAAGAGAATATGCATAAGATGCAGCGGATGCTGCCTCTTCTCTATCTTAAAGCATCAATGCTACCGAAGACAGAAAAGATATTGGAGAATGAGCTGGAAAAATATATCAGCGAAATGGATTACAATGTAGTCCAGCAAAGATGGCTTGACCTGCTGGGTGAAAATGACAGTTATTATGAAGTCTTTGATCCGGACCTGCAGTTTAGCGGAGAACCAGTTACCGCAAGTATTTCTGAGAGTTTGACAGACATATACCAGGACCTGAAAGATTTTATTATTGCATATAGTATTGGCAATGAAGAAATAATGAATGATGCACTATATGATTGTGAATACCATTTTGAAGATTTCTGGGGACAGCGCCTGGTGAATGTTTTAAGGGCTGTACATATGATAATGACCGGCAAATCGGATCCCGGCACGGAGAATGAACCTGATAATCATCCGTTGAAAGTGAGATCTGAGTGGTTGGATAAATTTTGGGATTCCCATTCCAAGGATGATGCAAATGATTTATAAAGAAAGTATTACAAAAGAGGAGCTCGCAGATATGCCACTCCGGTGGTTTGAAGGAGAGATTATTGTAGTTGAACATTCACGGCAGGTAAAAAGTGCTGCTGAATTTCTTTCTGAATTTCCGGTACTTGGCTTTGATACCGAGACTAAGCCATCATTTCAAAAAGGTAACCTGAATAAGGTTGCACTATTACAATTGTCTGCTTCCAGTCATGCGTTTTTATTCCGGATTAACAGACTCGGACTCCCCTCAGAGATAAAGAAGATATTGTCCAGTGCGAAAATTGTAAAACCTGGTGTCGCTATCAGGGATGATATAAAAGGGCTGCAGCAAATGAAAAGGTTTAATCCTGATGGATTTATTGAATTGCAGAATTATGCTAAAGAGTTCGGGATTAAGAATTTCAGCCTTAAAAAGCTTGCTGCTATAGTTTTAGGGTTCAGGATTTCTAAATCACAGCAGCTTTCCAACTGGGAATCTCATGAACTAAGTGATGCACAAAAAATATATGCCGCCACAGATGCATGGGTGGCCCTTAAAATTTATGAGAGCTTTTTTAAGACTTCAAATAATGTTTGACAGGATAAACCCTGAAATTTATATTTATGAGAGGAGAAGATTTAGCAAATAATTTAATTTCTGTTTTGCAGGGCAGGGATATCATTCAAAAAATTAGTTACCTTACTGATGAATATCCCGGTAAAGTAATTTTTACTACAAGTTTTGGCTTTGAAGATCAGGTGATTACAGATATGATATTTAAAAATGACCTGTCTGTTAAAGTTGCCACACTCGATACCGGGCGACTTTTTGAGGAGACTTATAAAGTGTGGAGGTCTACTCTTGAAAGATACAACAAGACAATAACTGCCTGTTTCCCTCCTCAGGACAGGGTCGAAAAGTTATTGAACGAGAAGGGGCCTTTCAGTTTCTATGAATCGTTGGAGAACAGAAAAGAGTGCTGCTATATAAGGAAGGTTATTCCTCTGAAGAGAGCATTGAAAGATAATATGATATGGATCACGGGACTGAGGGCAGCTCAATCGGAAAATCGCAGCAGTTTAAATGAAATTGAGTGGGATAGCAGTAACGGGATCATTAAATTTAACCCTTTGCTGGAATGGAGTCTGGAGGAGGTAAGGCAATATATCAGACAGCACAATGTGCCATATAATGTTTTACACGACAAAGGTTTTGTAAGCATAGGATGTGAACCATGTACAAGAGCCGTGAAGCCCGGTGAAAATTTTCGTGCCGGGCGCTGGTGGTGGGAACAAAATTCAGGTAAAGAGTGCGGCCTGCATGAATAATATCCCTTTCTGATAAAAACAGGTTGTTAACAGATCCATCTCCCCAATCACAGTTCCTTTATAAAATCTTTAAGCCATTCACGAAGTGGCTCGCCTACCTCCTCGTGTACAAGTCCGTAAATAATATTGGTCTTGAGAAAATCCAGCTTATTTCCGATATCGTACCTTGTACCCTTGAACTTTAGTCCGTACATAGCATATTTTTTGACCATCTCCTTCATGGCATCAGTAAGCTGAATTTCATTATTCTTACCGGGTTTTGTATTATCCAGGTAATCAAAAATTTCCGGTGTAAAAACATACCGGCTCGCAATGGCAAGGTTTGAAGGAGCTTCTCCAATGGAAGGTTTTTCAATAAAATCTTCTGCAATAAGGACATTTTTTTCCAGCTGTTTACCTTTAATAATTCCGTATTTGTGAACATTTTCCATTGATACTTCTTCCAGCGCAACTACTGAACTTTTATATCTCTCATAGACATCAATAAGTTGTTTGGTTATAGGTTCTCCTTCACCGCTTATAAGAGTATCTCCGAGCAGTACAGCAAAAGGTTCGTTGCCGACATGGTCACGGGCATAGCGGATTGCATCGCCTAATCCGTTCATCTCCTTTTGCCAGATAAAATATATATTGGCAAGATTGGATATCTTTTTTATCTGTTCTAGAAGGTCATATTGCTGTTTTGCCAACAATGACTCCTCAAGTACCGGGCTTCTGTCGAAGTGTTCTTCAATAGCCCTTTTCCCTTTTCCGATGATCATCAAAATATCGGTAATGCCGCTTGATACAGCTTCCTCTACAACATATTGTATAACAGGTGTGTCAACAATAGGGATCATCTCTTTCGGCTGTGATTTGGTAATGGGAAGAAATCTCGTTCCCCAGCCGGCAGCTGGAATTACAGCTTTTTTAATCATCTTTATAACAATTTACTATGTTTGGTTTTATTACTTCAATACCTTTTTCTCCCAAAACTTTTTTCAGTTTAAGGAACATATACTCATCTTTATAGGTGCCTATTATGGCTCCTCCCGATCCGGTGAATTTGGCTGAAGC
This sequence comes from Bacteroidales bacterium, assembly GCA_012522835.1. GTDB lineage: Bacteria > Bacteroidota > Bacteroidia > Bacteroidales > Prolixibacteraceae > JAAYJR01. The sequence continues at coordinate 24,518 of JAAYJR010000538.1, read as the reverse complement.
CCCTGTAGATCTGGCTGTCTCAACCATCTCAATATTTCCCTGTGTGATAGGGATAAGGCTTCTTCGCAGATCAAAATTTGCATTAATAAGGTCATGCATTGCCTGATAATCCTTATTTTTCAACGCTTCCCTGAACAGGTCTGTGTACCCGGCCCATTTCTTCATTGCATCCACCACCGCATTTTCACCAATATTAAAACGTGCACGAAGGTTATTATGCAGGACTTCGGTTCCCTCCGACAGATTTTTTCTGTAAGCAATATATATATCAGGGAAAAGAGATGCGTCAAGCTCCTCATAAAATCCAAATCCCTGTTTTTTCATTACTTCCCTGTTGAAATCCATATATACAGGCTGTCCGTAAGCCTGTACCACCCGGTCCTGCAACCCGGCAGCTATGCCCAGTTCCTTATCTTCAACGTTAAGGACAAGATTTGCTAAAATTGGCTTTGGAATTGACACCCCGTAAAATGTTATCAGTGCTTTCATGCACGCAGTAATTATTGCGCTGCTGCCTGCTAATCCGAGTCTTAGTGGAATATTTGACTCATACCTGATCGTGAAATTACGATTGTCTATCGAAATATTATTCCCTTTACAATAATCGTAAAATACTTTGATAGTCGCCTTAAGTAATCTGATTCCACCATAATAACCGGAGTGATTTACATTTTCTACCAGTTCTCTGATACTGTTAAACCTTGTTTTGTCAAGCCTTTGAGGTTGTATGTCGAGCTCAGGTGTATGGTAAAGTTGTACCCTTGCCTGTGAATTAGAAAACAGAAAGGCAATGGTTTTTCCGAAATAGCCGTCCGACGGATTTCCAATTAAAGCAGCACGCGGGTAACAAAAAGTTTCGATTATCATAAATAGCAGAAGTGATTTTTATGAATTCCATTTTTTAACAGCAGAAAGATTCATCTCATTCTCTGTCTTTTTCGCGGCAGGTGTATATAAGAATTTTAGCTCTTCGCTAAAATATTCGTATGTTTTACCTCTTACCACTTTCATAGTAGTGTTTAACAATCTGTTCTCCTGGTTAAAAGATTCCGGCAGGATTACAAATGTTGCCGGAAGCCATCTCTCAGGAAACATATTTTCATACTGTCCGCCTTTTTTAAAGGCATTGATCTCTTCGGCAATTAAACGGACAGTTTCTCTGTTGCCCTCCTCACCTCCGGGTTCCATACCGCATTGATTCAGTTTTTTATTTATCTGGTCAATTTCAGGGACGATCATTGCAGAAGTATAAGGGGATTGATTATTGTAGAGGATCATCTGCTGGATGAAAGTTGATTTTTCCAGTATTGCTTCCTCTATCCCCTCAGGGCTGTATTTTTCTCCGTCATCACCTATCAGCAGGCTTTTAAAACGCCCCAGTACATATAAGAAACCGTCTTTATCCATATAGCCCATATCACCGGTATAAAGCCATCCGTCTTTTATTGTCTCAGCAGTAGCAACAGGATTATTCCAGTATCCAACCATTACATTATCACCTTTAACAACGATTTCACCTTTTTGTCCGACAGGCATTTCATTTCCGTTTTCGTCAAGTATCTTAAGCTCGAGATATTTAACAAGCCGTCCCGAAGAACCGAACTTAATTGCATGCAAGGCATTGGAGGAGATAACCGGAGATGATTCTGTAAGTCCGTAACCCTGGCATACAGGCATACCTATAGTATAAAAGAATCGTTGTAACTCTATATCGAGCAGTGCGCCCCCACCTATGAAGAACTTCAGCTCACCTCCAAATCCTTCCCTGATCTTTTTGAACAGGATCACATCAAACAGCCATAACAGTGGCTTCAGGAGGAATCTCCAGCCTTTTCCCCTGTTATATCCCATGTTGTTATATACATAGCCTGTTTTCAGGGCAAACCTGAAAAGTCCGTTGATAGTCTTGCCTTTTTTACGGATCTGTCCTTCAATGTTTTGTCTGAATTTTTTGGAGAATGCCGGCACACTCATCATTAAGGTTGGTTTGACCTCCTTAATATTCATGGGAATATTCTTAAGCGTTTCGAGCGGGGACCTGCCAACTTCGACTGATGCAATACTTGCACCCTTATACATAAATGCATACAGGCAGCAGGTGTGTGCAAAAGCATGATCCCAGGGTAAAATAGCCAGTGTCTTCCATTCAGGTTGCAATTCCATTAGTGTATTTGACTGAACCACATTGGCAGCATAGTTGAGATGAGACAGCATTATACCTTTAGGGTCGGCTGTTGTCCCAGAGGTGTAACTTATATTTGCCAGGTCATCGGGTTGAATACTTTTCCATACCTTATCGACCTCTCCGGGGGAAGTTTTGAGATATTCTTCTCCGGCAGCCAACAGTTCATCAAGGCTGATACCGTCCCTTCCGGGATTTTTACTGCCATCTATAAAAATTACTTTTTTTAACCCGGGCAGGCTTTCCCTGATCGCCTCCACTTTTGCCACATAGGGGGCAGACACAAAAATATATTTAGCGTCACTGTGTTTAAGTCTGAAAATAAGGTCATTCTCTTGTAATCTTATGGACAACGGAACATTTATGCCACCTGCATACAGAATTCCAAGTTCACTTATAATCCAGTTATTGCACCCGTCTGCGATCAATCCTGATCTTTCTCCTTTGTTTAATCCGATTGAAATCAGCCCTGCTGCAAGTTTCAGTACCTGTACTCTTGTCTCCTTATAGGTTGTGCCTTTGTATATTCCCTCTTTTTTTTCCCATAGATATACATTGTCGGGATAGTTGGCGACTGTTGTTTCAAAAAGTTCGATTATTGTCTTCACATGATTATAAATTGGTTATTTAAAAAGTATCATATGTAAATCGTAATCTGAATTTTTTATGATATTTGATACGATTTTTGTCCAAATGTATAAAAAAATGGCAATAATCCGATTTAAGAGAAAATCTTAATCTGTTTTGGAATTTTTTATACATTTGTTAACTAAAAATTCCGGGAGTTTTATCTCTCATAATATAAGTTGTTTATAAGTATGATATGTGCTATGCACATTTTTTGTTCATACCCGGGCGTGATTACTCAAACAATTGACGCTTTAGTAAAAAATCAGTTATTATGAATATTGACCAGCTAAAAAGAAAGTTTAACGAAAAGTACGGAAAGGGTGAGTTGCATTGTTATTTTGCTCCCGGCAGGGTTAACCTTATAGGTGAACATACCGATTATAACGGAGGTTTTGTTTTTCCCTGTGCCATTAGCTTCGGAACCTTCTGTCTAATCAGAAAAACTGAGAGGAAATCTGTCAGATTGGCTTCTGTAAACCTCGGTTTTGAGGCAGTTGTAGATATTAAGGATTTAGACAGGCCTGTTGGCAGGGAGTGGGTCAATTATCCCATCGGAGTTTTTGCCCAGTTTTTGAAACGAGGGGTTAAATTTAATGAAGGAGCGGATATATTAATATACGGAAATGTGCCAAACGGGGCCGGATTGTCCTCCTCAGCTTCACTCGAAATGGCATCAGCAGTGGCTATAAATGATACATGGAACCTTGGGATAGAGATGCTGGAGCTGATAAAGATGGCACAGAAAGCTGAACATGAGTTTGCCGGTGTGATGTGTGGGATCATGGACCAGTTTGCTTCAGGGATGGGTAAATCGGACCATGCAATATATCTGAATTGTGATACTCTTGAATATGAGCTTGTTCCGGTTAAGCTGAATGGTGTCAAAATCGTTATATCAAATACCAATAGTCCCCATAAACTCGATTCGGGAGTTTATAACCAGAGAGTATCAGAATGCAAAGCTGCCGTTATAGAGATTAGCAGGTATAAACCTGTACAGATGCTTGCAGACTGCACAATGGAAGAGTTTAAGGCGATTGAGGAAAAATTTGTTGATAAGGTGGTTATGCGCCGGGCAAGGCATGTGATCAGTGAAATTGCCAGGACTAAAGAAGCTGTCAGCCAGCTTAAAAATAATAATATAGAGCGCTTCGGCATCCTCATGAATGAATCTCATTCGTCGTTGCGAGACGATTATGAGGTAACAGGACCGGAGCTTGACACGATGGTCGAAGAGGCTTATAAAATAGAAGGAGTTATCGGTTCAAGAATGACAGGAGGAGGATTTGGCGGTTGTACGGTAAGCCTGGTTAAAGAGGAAGCTGTTGATACGTTTATTGAAGAGGTCGGTAAAAATTATACCATGAAATCCGGTTTAAAACCTGAATTTTACGTAGCTGAGATAAGTGACGGTGCAAAAAAATTATTTTAAAATATCAAAAATGAGCAAAAACAAATACCTGTTCCCCATGATAGTCATGGCAGCCCTTTTTTTTCTTATAGGGTTCATGACTACGATGAATAACTCAATGATCGACTTTTTAAAAGAGGCTTTTAAACTTGATCAGCTGAAAAATGGTGAAGTGCTGAAGCAGTTACCCAACTCTTTCTTTTTTGGTGCATACTCATTATCAATACCTATTGGATTTCTTATCCACAGAATTGGTTATAAGAAAGGTGTTATCTCCGGTATTGCCATGATAGCTTTAGGCATCATACTTTGTATTCCGCTGGTATCAATAGGATACATTCCTTTTTTAGGCGGAGTTGCTGTATTTGCCATCGGGATTGTAATTCTTCAGGTTGCGGTAAATCCTTATGTTAACGCACTGGGACCGGCAAGAACTGCAGCCAGCAGGCTGACACTTACCAATGCCCTGAATTCTGTCGCTACAGTGATTGCCCCTGTTTTTGTTTCCCTTCTTATTATCTCGGGTGACGGAGGCTCAGGTGCATCAGATCCTCTTCAGGTACAAGGCCCTTTTATTATTATTGCTGTCATTGCTGTTGTTATACTGGTGGTTATGTTTTTTCTAAGGCTTCCCGAGATAGATGATAATGGTGAAGAGGGGGAGGCAAAACATATAAAATATAAATCAAGTGCGTTTAGATATCCTCATGTATGGCTCGGATCGCTTGCAATATTTTTTTATATGGGCATAGAGATCGGAATACCCAGTTTTTTTGCTGATTATACCAGGGAGCTGGGCCTGGATTTAAGTGCTGCCCAACGAACCGACTGGCTGAAATATTACTGGGGCGGACTGATGATTGGCAGACTTGTCGGCATTTTTATTCTCCGCAGGTTAACTGCAAGGAATATTCTGGCATTCTGTTCAGTGGGAGGGGCTGTTTTAGTTGGTATTTCGCTGGCACTGGGCCAGAGTTCAGGTAATATTGCGCTGATATTTTTCCTTGGTACCGGATTGTTCCATTCTATTATGTGGCCGACAATATACAACCTGGCACTGGAAGACCTGGGGCCTCTTGCAAAGGTGGCATCAGGAGTGATATCAACCGCGGTAATTGGTGCCGCCATACTTACACCATTTATGGGGGCAGTGCAGAAAAGCGCCGGACTGATTGCAGCAATAAGTTGTATGTTTATTTATTATCTATACCTTATTTTCTTTGCTTTGAAAGGTTCCAGGATCAGAACTTAGCATATTTTCAAATTTTTCTTTGCTGATGACTTTTATGTTAAAGTCATCAGCTTTTTTTATTTTTTCAGGGCCCGGTTTTTCCCCTGCAAGCAGGAAATCGACATTTTTAGAAACTGCCGAGACTTCATTGCCACCGCATTGTTCTCTTGTTTTTTTCAACTTGCTTCTGATATTGCTGGTACCGAAATTTCCGGTAACGACAAAAGTAACACCCTCAAGAATTTTTTTTGCAGGCGCTGCCTCAGACTTCAACTGAAAAGAGAGTCCGTGGTGTTTAAGTTGTTCTATCTGACGGAGGTTTTTTTCATTTGCAAAAAAATCTACTAAGCTTTCAGCGATCTTTTCACCAATGCCGTCAACCTTTAGCAGCTCCTCACTTCCGGCTTTAATAAGATTGTCGATGTTAAGAAACGCTTTTGCCAGAATCTTTGCAGTAGTTTCTCCAATATAACGTATACCAAGGCTGTATAGAACTTTTTCAAACGGAGCCTCTTTGCATTTTTCAATTGATTCTATAAGGTTATTGAATGTTTTTTTCTGAATGCTGACCTTGTTGAAATGGTTAAGTCTGTGGTGATCAATATTTTTATTATTCAGTAAGTTCTGTACCTTTTCCAGGTCCGATGAGTCAATTCCTTCAGTATTTTCCAGTTCTGACCTTGTAGCTGATGCAATGAAGTAGAAGTAGACAAAGTGTCTTTCAATCTTTTCCGCTTTTTCTTTGTCGATCCCTGCCAGTACATTTAATACTAAAGAGGGAAAGAACATCTTTTCTGATTCAGGCAGATGTCTGAATAATTTTTTTAATGATATGTGGGAATGCAAAAATTTGTAAATGCTCCTGCCTTCTTCAATATTTATCTCCAGCGTTTCAGCTATAAATTCGGGAGATACATCGAACAGATCCGCCGGTGGTATTTTGTCGACCAGCAATTTACATATCTTCAGAGACGGAGAGCCTTTATAACAATAAAGTATCCTTTCTGCAGGAATTTTGTTGTGGTCCTCCAATACCGTTTCTTCAGGCAATTTTATTGTCTCCAGTCCGATAATTTTATCAGCAAAGTTTTTCAGTTCAAAGATTCCCGGTATATCAGTCAATAGTTTTTTACTGTAAAGCAGACTTATCGTTTCCGGTCCCAGTCCGTCGATATCCATAGCATCCCGACTGACAAAGTGTTCAATCTTACCTTTTATCTGCGGCGAACAACCCTCTGCGTCAGGGCAATACCAGGCAGCCTCCCCTTCGGTCCTGACCAGTTTAGTCCCGCACTCAGGACAGTGTGTAATAAATGTTACAGGAGATGCCATAGGGTGGCGGCTTTCAGGATCTGTTCCTGTGATTTTGGGAATGATTTCACCTCCCTTTTCCACAAATACCCTGTCTGATATATGCAGGTCAAGTTTTTTTATTATTTCTTCATTGTGAAGAGAAGCACGTTTTACAATTGTACCTGCAATTAATACCGGATCAAGATTGGCAACAGGCGTTACTGCCCCGGTGCGTCCAACCTGGTATGACACTGACCTGAGGATAGTGGAAGCGCTTTCTGCTTTATATTTATAAGCAATTGCCCACCGGGGCGATTTAGCGGTTGATCCGAGTTGTTCCTGCAGTCTCAGTGAATTGACCTTAATAACAACTCCGTCGGTGGCAACCGGAAGGGTAATCCTTTTTGTTTCCCATTCTCTCAGGTAACTGAGGATCTCCTCTTTATTTTTGCATAACCTTGTTGCCTCTGAAATTTTAAAACCCCATTCAACTGCCTTTTGCAGATTTTGAAAGTGACTTTCAAAAGGCAGGTTATCTCCCATGATTGCATAAAAAAACAGATCCAGTTTACGGGAAGCCACAATCGCAGGGTTTTGGAGTTTAAGAGTTCCGGCAGCAGCATTTCTGGGATTTGCAAAAAGCAACTCACCAGATTTTTGTCTCTCATTATTAAGTTCATTAAAAACAGCAAAAGGCATAACAATCTCCCCACGTATCTCAAAACTCTCCGGATAACCTTCTCCCATTAACTTCAGGGGAACAGACCTTATTGTGCGGACATTTACAGTTACATCATCACCCTTTACCCCGTCACCTCTGGTAACTGCCCTGACCAGTTTTCCATTTTCATATAGCAGGTTAATGGATGATCCGTCAAACTTCAGTTCACAAACATATTCAGGACTATCACCCGCAATTTTTTTTATTCTGTTATCAAAATCTGTTATTTCTGTTTCTGAGTAAGCATTGGCAAGTGAAAGCATAGGAAACCTGTGATTTACCTGGACAAATGACTTTGTGAGGTCACTTCCCACACGTTGAGTGGGTGAATCAGGATCAAAAAATTCAGGAAACTCAGATTCCAGTTTTTCTAACTCCTTTAATTTCATATCAAATTCATAATCACTGATCTCCGGTTTTGCAAGAACATAATACCGATAGTTTTGCTCTTCCAGATACTTTCGTAGTTTTGATATTTTTAAAAAAGTTTCTTCACTGTTCATTTTTTCAATTGCTTTATTATATTTTCGTACGGGATAAAGAAAATGTTCAAAGGTAAAAATACGTAAGATTTTTTTATCAGGAATTAAAATTTACAGACAAGTTCATGGTACAAATTTTGAGATTGCCTTATTAACCGGTAAGGCATAACTAATTTCAGACAGGACAGATGTCATGAATTCTAAATACAATAATTAATATATGATGGTTAAAAAACTCATTTTAATTTTTATTATAATGGCTGGTTATACTACACTTTTTGCTCAGATATCAGACATGATTAACATTGAAGCCCATAAACAGACTGAATATGCTTATGAATTGTGTAAAGATCTTCATCAGAATCCTGAGCTTTCATTCCAGGAAATTGAGACAGCTGCCCGGATGGCTGCAGAGTTAGGCAAAGCCGGGTTTGAAGTGACCAAAAATTTTTCAGGCAACAGCGTTGTGGGAGTTTTAAAAAATGGTGAGGGGCCAGTCATATTATTACGTACAGACATGGATGCCCTGCCGGTGAAAGAGAAAACAGGGCTTGATTTCAGCAGTGATAAAACATCAACAGACAAGGACGGTAATGAGGTTTCTGTAATGCATGCCTGCGGCCACGATATTCACATGTCTGTTTGGACCGGTACTATCCGGACATTAGCCACCCTGAAAGATTATTGGAAAGGCACTCTTGTGGTTATAGCCCAGCAGGCAGAGGAGTTCAGCGGAGGGGCAGGGGAGGCTATAGAAGCAGGGCTATTCAGAAAATTCCCGGTACCGGATTATGCAATGGCCTATCATATCAATCCTGAATTAGAAGCAGGGAAAATAGGTTTGGTTAAAGGACCTGTTTTTGCCGGTGTTAAAAGCGTTGAAATTACAGTCTACGGGAAGGGGGGACATGGCGCTTATCCTGAAAAGTGTATAGATCCGGTTGTGATTGCGTCGCGTATAGTCCTTAACCTGCAAACAATTGTAAGCAGGGAGGTAAGTCCCCTGGATCCTGTTGTTGTCACTGTCGGTTCAATCCATGGTGGCACACAGGCCAATATTATTCCTGACCAGGTTAAAATGAAACTGACACTTCGCTATTATAAAGATGAAGTGATAGAAAAAGTAATTAGTGCAATTAAAAGAATCAGTGATGCTGCTGCTGTAATGGCCGGACTTGATGAGGAATTGTTGCCTGACGTTGTTGTTTCACCGGTTGAAACACCCCCGGTGCTCAATGATCCTGAGTTAAGCGGAAAGATCAATGATTTTGCTGCAAGGATTATTGGAGAAGACAGTATTGAGGAAGTTTCACCTGCCATGGTGGGCGAGGATTTCGGGAAATACGGCAGGACGCCGGAGAGGGTACCAATATGCCTCATATGGCTCGGAAGCACCAATCCGGAATTAATGGCAAGTCTTAGAGCAGAAGGAAAAGAGCCGTTTCCCCTGCATTCGCCTTTTCTTAATCCTGATTATCAAAATACAATAGAAACAGGGATCAGGGTCATGGCAGGGAATGTGATAGGAATTGCAGGTAAGTGACAGGCAATGAATAAAAGAAAAACCGGCCTGAACACTAATATTATGAATTTTTTACTGATATGTTTTACAGCAGATTTTATTGAATAATTATTTTTTTATAATCCTGTTAATCATGTCAATATAATTTAAATTTAAATTGGTTAAATTTAAATTTCGTGTACGTACACATTTTTGTTTTTTATTTGATAATCATTTAGATAGTTTTGTAAATATTAAAAAATAATAAGATGGGAAAAGACAATAATAGCAGAAGGGAGTTTATTAAAAAATCTGCCGGAGTATCTGCTGCGATTATGGCAGGGGGCATTCTTCCGGGTTTTAGTGCTGCCAGTTATAAAAGAATTCCAGGTGCAAATGATAAATTGCGTGCATCTGTGATGGGCGTCAATTCGCGTGGTAATGCACTGGCACAGAATTTTGCCTTTCAAAAAAACTGTGATGTAATTCACCTTTGTGATGTTGATTCGCGGGCGATTGATAAGTGTTCAGCTAATGTAAAAAAGGTTCAGGATCATACACCGGCTGGTTTTGAAGATTTCAGAAAATCACTCGAAAGTAAGGATGTTGACCTTATGGTCATAGCAACACCTGACCACTGGCATGCACCTGCTGCACTTCTGGCAATGCAGGCAGGCAAGCATGTATATCTTGAAAAACCATGCAGTCACAATCCTAATGAAGGCGAGATGCTTGTAAAAGCTGCTTTAAGGTATGGGAAATCTGTGCAGATGGGTAACCAGCGCAGGTCATGGCCAAATATAATCAAAGGTATCAATGAATTAAAAGAAGGTATAATTGGCCGTCCGTATTTTGGTAAAGGATGGTATTCAAGTAACCGCGGTCCAATTGGTGTTGGCAAAGTGGCCCCTGTTCCGGGCTGGCTTAACTGGGACCTGTGGCAGGGACCTGCACCCAGGAGAGAGTACATGGATAATATAGTGCATTATAACTGGCACTGGTTTTGGCACTGGGGAACCGGTGAGGCACTGAATAACGGTACGCACATGGTAGATATTTTGCGATGGGGTTTTGGAGTTGATTATCCGGTAAAAGTTAGTTCGAACGGTGGAAGATTTTGCTATGATGATGATTGGGAAACTCCCGACACCCAGGTTATAAACATGGATTTTAAAGAGGGTGTTTCAATGACATGGGAAGGCCGGAGCTGCAATGGCAAACATGTTGAAGGTGCAGCTGTGGGAGCTATCTTCTATGGTGAAAAGGGAAGCTTATTAATTACCGGAGGAAACAGCTATACTGTCTTCGATCTTAAAAATAATATCGTTAAAGAGGGAAAAGATACTGTAGCTATTGATCCCAGGGATACGGCAAATCCGTCAAGCCATCTCGATGCGCTTCATATACGTAATTTCTTCAATAATATTATTTCTGGAGAAAAACTGGTTGCAGACATTGATTCAGGACATAAAAGTACTTTGCTTGTACAGCTTGGAAATATTGCTCAACAGGTTGGCCATTCACTGGAGATAGATCCGTCTGACGGACATATAATCGGTGATAAAGATGCTAAAAAATTGTGGTCACGGCGATACGAAAAAGGCTGGGAGATGAAATTATAATTAAAATCAATTTATTATGAATAAAAATAAGATATATTATGGAGTTATAATAAGGTCACTTTTTACCTGTTTTTTGCTTATAATGGCAGGTTTAATAAATGCTCAACAAGTAGTCAGTGGAATACATTATTATACCGGAAATCCGGTGGAAGTTACAATTGATAATGGAAAAATTATCGATATAAAAGAAACTGATCAGCCTGCCGGCAAAGATCCGGTTTATATTTCACCAGGTTTCTTCGATAACCAGGTAAACGGCTTTGCGGGTATTTCGTTTGCCTTTGGTGACAGTGATCTAGACAGCGAGGGAGTAGAAAAAGCCACTAGTGAACTCTGGAAATTCGGTGTTACTACCTATTTGCCCACTTTAACCACTAACAGCATGGATGTGCTGATCAGAAATTTTTCTATTCTTGCTAAAGCAGTTGATAATAAAAAGTTGCTGGGGTCGATACCCGGATTTCATCTTGAAGGGCCCTATATAAATCCCGAAGATGGTTATCGCGGGGCTCATCCAAAGAGGTATGTAAAACTTCCCGACTGGAATGAGTTTATGAAAATGTATGAAGCAGCTGATGGAAAGATTATGCAGGTTACTGTAGCTCCGGAAATGGAGGGGGGGCTCGATTTTATTACTAACTGCAGCAATAAAGGAATAGTTGTTGCCCTTGGACACCATAACGCTCCGGCTGCTACTGTAGAAGCCGCAATCAGCAGAGGTGCAAAGATAGCAACACATCTTGGAAATGGTGCGGCAAATATGATCAACAGGCATAATAATCCTTTTTGGTCACAGCTGTCGGACGACAGGTATATGATCAGCATTATCTGCGACAGTTTTCATCTTCTGCCCGAGGAGATCAGGGTTTTTTATAAAGTTAAAGGAGTTAATAATACAATAATTACATCCGACGTAACCAGCTACGCAGCCCTTGAACCGGGGGAATATAAAACAGAAACGGGCGAAACAATTGAATTAACCAAAGAAGGAATGCTGCGCTATCCTGCCCAGAATGTACTTTATGGTTCAGCATCTCCTATTACTAAAGGAGTAGGGCATGTTATGAAGGTAACAGGCTGCTCCCTGGCGGAGGCAGTGCAAATGGCCAGTACCAATCCTTCTAAATTATACGGACTGGATGATCGTGGAGAGTTATTGCCCGGCAGGCGGGCTGACCTGATATTGTTCACTCTTGATGATTATAAGGTTAATATAAAGAAAACCTTTGTGAATGGTGTGTTAGTTTATCAGGCTAAATAATTAATGAATTAAGTTATATTCGAGTCATATGAAACTAACATCCCGATTAAAGTCAGGACCCGGGGGTGTGATTATAACATATGCGAGTTAAATTTGCAACTTTTTAAAATAAATATTTCTAATCATATGAAAAACAGTTTAATCAAGAAAATACTGATTTCTCTTGCAGCAGTGGGACCCGGCCTTTTCCTGATAGGATATAACATTGGTACAGGCAGTGTTACTACAATGGCCAAAGTAGGAGCCGAGCACGGGATGGAACTTTTTTGGGCACTTGTACTATCGTGTATATTTACCTTCGTACTGATGGTTGCCTATGGTAAGGTAACACTGGTGACCGGGAATACTGCCCTGTTTAATATAAAAAATGAATTTAAACACGGCTGGATTTTAGCGTTATATATTCTTATTGCCCTGATAATTGGAGAGCTGCTTGCACTTATGGGTGTAATGGGAATTGTCGCTGACCTGGTGCAGGAGGCTATCAGGCTGCTGTTTAATGAGACGATGATTCCACGGTTCTGGATAATACTTGTTTTGGCAGTTGCTATGTATATACTGTTATGGGTTGGACAATACAAAACATTTGAAAAAGTATTGACTGTTTTCGTTATTTTTATGGGGCTCTCTTTTATCATAGTATTTTTTATGGTTAAACCCGATTTTTCATCAATTGCCAGTGGGCTGATCCCCGGAATTCCTGACACAAAAGGAGCTTTCGGATTGGTTGCAGCAATTGCAGGGACTACTTGTTCAGCTGCGGTCTTCATTATGCGAAGTACGGTTGTGGCTGAAAAGGGCTGGACCATAAAAAACCTGAAAGATGAAAAAAAGGATGCATTCGTTTCTGCAACTATGATGCTCCTGTTAAGTGGGGTTATAATGGCTGTGGCTGCAGGTACTCTTCATATTATGGGATTAAAACTGGAAAATACTGTTGAAATGATTCAGCTTTTTCAGCCGATAGGAGGAAAGGCAGCAGCTTTTATCCTTATTCTTGGTATAGTGGGGGCCGGACTATCAACTATTTTTCCTATTGTGTTGATTGCTCCATGGCTGATTTCTGACTATTCGGGTAAGCCGAGAAATATACACTCTACGCAATCGAAGTTACTGATTTTATTTGCTATGTTATTTGCATTTGGATCAGTTTTCCTAAAACAGCGGCCTCCTGCCCTTATGGTATTTTCACAGGCATTTCAGGCTTGTATTCTGCCTGCCGTTGCCATTCCGATCCTTATACTTATCAACAGGTCAAACCTTATGGGAATGAATAAAGCAGGGACGCGTGAAAATATTGGAATCTGGGCAGTTGTGTTTTTTTCATTCCTGACAACCTATTTTGCTATAAGTGAGCTATTTATGTAATTTACAATAAGTTTAATAAAATATATTTATCATGGTACAAGAAATTAAATCTTTTAAAAAGGATAATCTTAAAGTAAAAGTTTATAACGAAACAGAGGAAATGGGTATAGCTGCTGCCAATTTTGTGGCAGATCAGTTAAAAGCAGTTATTGCTGAGAAAGGTTCGGCAAATTTGATACTGGCTACCGGTGCATCACAATATGCATTTATCCAGAATTTTCAGAAACTGGACGTTGACTGGAAAAAAATTACAGTTTTTCATCTTGATGAATATAAAGGATTGCCTGAAACTCATCCGGCAAGTTTTCGTAAATATTTGAAAGAGAGAATTCTTGATATTGTTAAACCAAAAGAGGTGCATTATCTTGAAGGGGATGCCGCTGATATCGATGCTGAAATTAAACGTTATGAGGATTTGTTAAAAAGTCATCCGGTTGATGTTGCATGCATTGGAATTGGAGAGAATGGCCATATAGCATTTAATGATCCTCCGGTAGCAGATTTTAATGACCCTCATCTTGTTAAAGTTGTAGAACTTGATGATGATTGTCGCACACAGCAACTCGGTGAAGGCTGGTTCCCGACTTTTGATGACGTTCCTACTCACGCTCTTTCACTTACAATCACTGCAATTATGAATTGCAAAACAATTAGTTGTGTTGTACCCGACGAAAGAAAAGCACAAGCTGTCTATAACACATTGAACCAGGAAATTTCCACTGCATGTCCGGCAACTATTTTACGCAAACATCCCGACACAGTACTTTTCCTTGACAAAGCCTCAGCATCGCTGATTTAGGATATATATCATATTTATTGATTAACAAGGTCTACTAAGGTGAATAGAATAATTCAAATACCTTCTGTTAGCAAGTTCATCGGCTTATTAAGCGGGTTAATTATTACATCTCCGGTTGTTGACAAGATTTCAGGATGCCCTGTTACCGGAACCGGGCATCCTAATGTTGTTATGGTGGTGGTTGATGATCTCAGGTGGGATGAGTTAGGCTATATGGGCCATCCTTTCGCAAAGACCATAAATATTGATAAGATTGCCTGTAAGGGTGTAAGGTTCAGGAATGCTTTTGTTACCACCCCCTTGTGTTCACCTAGCCGTGCTTCTATTTTAACAGGGCAGTATGCACATAATCATGGGATTATTGATAATACAGACCGCAGTGACCAAAGCCACAGACTAGTTACCTTTCCCTGGCTGCTCCATGACTCGGGTTACGAAACAGCATTTATTGGCAAATGGCACATGGGCAATGATGACACCGCAAGGCCTGGATTTGACCACTGGATTAGCCTGAAAGGCCAGGGTACATCATTTGATCCCGAAATTAATGAAAATGGGATAAGGAAACAGTATACAGGCTATACAACAGATATATTGAACGAAAAGGCAGTTAACTTCATCAGAAAAAAGCACGAAAAACCTTTCTGCCTTTACTTAGCTCATAAAGCACTGCATCCGGAAACAGTGCAGTTTGATGACGGAACTATCTCTGATCCTTCAGCATCTAAGTTTATGCCTGCCGAAAGGCATAATGACTGGTACAAAAATGATCCGATACCCAGACGGCTTAATTATTATGATGATCTGTCGGGTAAACCTGCTCTGCAAAGGAAAATTGATGACCTGCCCCCTTTGGGGCCTGAAACAGGATCCTCTGATGAAACCATAAGAGGCCGTCAGAGAATGCTTGTTGCAGTGGACGAGGGGATAGGTGATATCATGACTGCCATTGAAGAAACAGGGCATCTTGAAAATACAGTGTTCATTTTTACCAGTGATGAGGGATACTGGTATGGAGAACATGGCCTTAGCGTTGAAAGAAGACTGGCATATGAAGAGTCCGCCAGGATACCCCTGCTTATTCAATACCCGAAAATAATTAAACCTGGGGGTGTTATTGATGAAATGGTACTTGGAACAGACCTGGCCCCTACAGTTATAGAGCTGGCAGGAATTGATTCCCGGCCTGAAATGGATGGCTGCAGCCTGGTGCCGTTGCTTAAAGGTATAAAACCGGATAGCTGGCGTACTTCATTCCTGATTGAATACTATAGTGATATTGTATTTCCCAGAGTTAGAAATATGGGTTATAAAGCCGTTAGGACCCAAAGGTTTAAATATATACATTACACGGATCTCGAAGGTATGGATGAGATGTATGACCTGAAGTCGGATCCTTATGAATTGAAAAATATTATTAATGACCATTCATCCCGTGAAAAATTGTCAGAACTTAAAACTGAACTTCAAAAATATACTGTTAGTATAAAGTAACTGATTGCGGAATTCTAATTTATTTGTCATGAAGCTGAAAATATTTATTTTTTTATGGATAATATTTTTTCTGAACAGTTATCATCCATTAAAGGCTGGTAATGACTGGCCAATGTGGCGTTATGATAAAAACAGGTCAGCTTCCACATCCGGAAAACTGGCTGATGAACTTTACCTTCAGTGGCAGGCAAAATTTTCTGTAAGAATACCCGTTTGGGATGATCCCCTTAACCGGAACTTAATGCAATTCGACAGGATACTGGAGCCTGTTGTGGCAGATAATAAAATTTTTGTCGGGTTCAACGATCAGGATAAGGTCGTGGCTATGGATATTAATACAGGCAAAGAGATATGGCATTTTTATGCTGACGGCCCTGTAAGGCTGCCACTCACAATTTATAACGGCAAAATAGTGTTTACAGGAGATGACGGTTACTGCTATTGCCTTAATACATCAGACGGTTCAATTATATGGAAAAGGTTTCTGGCTCCTGCAGAAAATAAACTTCTTGGCAATAAACGACTGATCTCAATGTGGCCCGCAAGGGGAGGTATAGTACTTGAAGACGATATCATTTATACTGCTGCAAGCATCTTTCCGCTTATGGGGACTTTTATTTATGCGCTGGATGCTGAAACCGGGGATATCATCTGGAAAAATGAAGGTACCGGAAGTAATTATATATTACAGCCTCATAACTCTCCGGCATTTGCAGATGTGGCGCCACAGGGTACTTTCACTATCAGCGGTGATAAATTACTAGTTGCCGGAGGCCGTTCTGTTCCTGCAGCATTTGATAAAAAATCAGGAGAGAAAATTTATTACAGACTTGCTGCCAGCGGGAAGACAGGAGGTGCTTTTACTTGTGCGAACGATAAGGTGTTTTTTAACCATCACAGATGGAGAGAGACCTGGATGTATGATGCGGAAACGGGTGAGAGACTTACTAAAGATGCCGGAGAGTATCCTGTTATTGACGGAAATAATATCTATTTCTCAGGAAATAAAATTAGGGCATCGAGACTGAACGACGATAAGACTCTCGATTCATTGTGGAGTATTAATGCAGATGCATCAGGCGACCTTATAAAAGCCGGTGATTGTCTTTATGCCGGCGGTAGGGAGGGGATTACAGCAGTAAGGATTACTCCTGGTAAAGTGCCTGAAGTTATATGGAGTTTTGATTCTGATGTGAAGATTGAACGGCTTGTTGCAGCAAACGGAAAGCTTATTGCTGTAACGGAAAATGGGGATATAATGACATTTGGTGATACTCCGGTACAAGAGATTACCAGATTAGGCAAAGATAAGACGGGACTGAAAAGGGGGTCTTCGAAAGCCCGGAAAATAATCCGGCAGTCAGGGGTGTCTGAAGGATACTGCCTGGTATTCGGCGGAGAGGACACAAAGTTGCTGAATGGTTTGCTTTCGGGTACTGACCTTAATATTATTGTTTATGAAAAGGATAAAGGGAGAGTTAACTCCCTTCGTGAATATTATGATGAGGCGGGAATCATAGCCGAACGTATTAGTTTTCTTCAGTACAAAGATCAATTTCCGGCATTGCCAAAATATATCTCAAACCTCACTATTATAAATGATCCTTTTTATATTAACTATAATGATGATGACCTCCTTGAACAGATATATGAAATAACACGCCCTTATGGCGGAAAAATTGTGTTGGGTTTCAGAGGTTCGGAAAGAGACAGGATAATTGAAAATTTTATTGCACTTAATATTCAGGGCGTTACAGTAAGGGAAAGTGGATTACCCATGTTAATAAAAGAAGGCTCCCTTCCTGGCGCTTCTCCATGGACCCATAACTACGGAGATATTGCCAACACGGTCAAGTCAGATGATAAACTGGTAAAAGCGCCACTTGGAATTTTATGGTTTGGCGGGAATTCCAACCTGGATGTATTACCCAGACATGGACACGGACCCGGTGAACAGGTAATAGATGGAAGACTGATCATTCAGGGAGTAGATTGCATTAGTGCCCGTGATGTATATACAGGAAGGGTTCTGTGGAAAAGAGAATCGGAACAACTAAAAGAGGATAACTGGCTGGTATTTTATGATGAGACTTATGATGAAGAGAATCCGCTCGATCCAAAGTATAACCAGGTACATCTTCCGGGAGCAAATGCAAGGGGAACAAATTTTATTGCAACAAAAGAGTTTGTCTATCTGATAGAGGGCAATAAATGCAGCTTAATCGATATAACAAACGGTGAGACGGTAAAAGTCTTTGATACAGGGTCTGACAACACAAAGGAGCTGGGATATATCGGAGTTTATGAAGATCTGCTGATCCTGGGAAATAATTTTTCAGAATTTACAGGACTTGAAAATGATTCTATAAGAATCAAAAATCCAAAATTTACTAACTACGATCTCACTGCCAGCAGAGAACTGATAGTTTTGGATCGTTTTACAGGAAAGAGGTTATGGAGCACCAATGCCAATCACGGATTTTTACACAATTCAGTGATAGCAGGAGACGATGTTCTGTATTGCCTTGATAAACTTCCGCAATACCTTGAAACAAAACTGAGAAGGAGGGGAGAACCCCTTCCTGAAGGATCGAGGTTGGTTTATCTCGATATAAGAACAGGTGAAAAATTATATGAAAAGACTGATGATATATTCGGGACTTGGCTTGGGTATTCTTCTGAACATAAGCTGCTTTTGCAGGCAACAAGGCCTTCACGGGATATGCTGAACGGTGAGGAGGGTAACAGAATGATAGCATATAATGCAGTAACTAAGGAGAAAATATGGGATAAAGCCGTTAAATATGGTAATCCGCCGATAATACATAACGACAAAATATATACCAGTGGAGAAGGATTCCACCTTTTAACAGGGGAGCCTCTTACAGAGAGAGATCCGGTAACCGGCGAAGATCTGAAATGGAGTTATAAGCGTGAATATGGCTGCGGTTATGTGGCTGCAAGCGAGTACCTTCTCACCTTCAGGTCAGCTTCAGCAGGTTTTATTAACCTTGAAGCTTTTGAAGGGACAGGAAGTCTGGGTGGCTGGAAGCCCGGCTGCTCAACCAACCTGATAGTTGCCGATGGTGTATTGAATTCTCCCGACTATACCAGGACTTGTCAGTGTGCTTACCAGAACCAGACATCGCTGGCTCTTATAAATATGCCGTGGATGTCTTACTGGACAAACAGTAATTATAAATGGAACGGTAACCCGGTAAAACAGCTGGGACTGAATTTCAATGCGCCGGGCGACAGAAGTTCGGATGATAATGTCTTGTGGTTCGAGTTTCCTTATGTTTCAGGAGCACCGCCGGAAATTCCCGTTACTATTGATACAATCGATATTCTTAAGATCAGGAAAGAGCCATTTTCTATAATATCTGAAAATACTCCCTGGATCAGCTCAAGCGCTCTTGTAGGAATTAAAAATTTTGAAATTGGGTTGGCTGATGACAATAATATTCCTGAATCGTCGTATACTGTGAGGCTCTATTTCTCTGAGCTGGAGGATAAAAAGCAGGGAGAAAGGATGTTTGATATAAAAATACAGGGAGAAATTGTGGCTGAAGAATTTGATATTGTAAAGGAGGCCGGTAAGCCGGATAAGGAGATTGTTAAATCGTTTCATGGTATAAAAGCCGGCAGCAGTATTAAGGTTGAGTTAATCCCGCGGGCAGGTAAGACCCTGATATGCGGAATTGAACTGGTTCAGGAAAATTTATCACAAAAATAATTAAACATGAAGCCTGTTTACCTGAAAACATTATTAATTGCAGCTATCATAAGTATGGCATGCACCACTAAAGTTTCTGAGTGGGTATTACTGAATTCATTTGCTGATAAGTACAGGCTGGTTTATTATCATAAAGGTGATCAGGCTACGGAAGTAGTAACCCAACATAAGGAGCTGGAAAGATGGTCGGAAACAACAAATATAGTATTTAAATCAGAGGTTAAGCAAGCTGTTAGTGACCCTTATTATGCGTTATACTATGGCAACAGGCTTTTTGGTGAATATGATGATTCCAGCTCAGTTAAAAGCATCAATACCTCCCCGGTGAGAGATAAGGTTGTCGAAGAGCTTTTGGCTGGAAAACTTTGTGTTATGCTATATCTGAAAAGTGGAAACAGTGAAAAAGATAATCAGGGTTTGCAGGTAATAAAGAAAAGTCTTGATTCCTCCCCATTCAGTGAAATAATCACTTTGATTGAAATAGACAGGGGCAGCACGACCGAAAAGCATCTTGTCTCGCTGCTGCTTAATGTTGAAAGTGACCTTAAAGAGATAGATGAGCCAATGCTGTTCGGGGTTTTCGGAAGGTTCAGGGCGCTTGAACCGCTTTTGGGAAGAGGCATAACAGAAGATAATATTAAATTGTTGATTGATTTTCTTACAGCTGATTGCAGCTGTCTCATAAAGGATAACCTCCCGGGAGTAAGTATCCTTTGTAAGGCTGACTGGGAAAGACCTTCACCTGCCCTTGTCAATGTTATTCTGGATGCCAATCCTTCTCTATTACACAGATAGATGAACCAGGATTCTGCAATATATGATTCACTTAGTACACGGCCATTGCCTAAATGGCTCACTGACCAGAGGGACGGGCTCAACACATATCAACCGGAAGTGTTTGAGATGAAAGATGATAACTCTCTGCAGATTTCTATTGTCATTACAGGAATTATTATTGTTATTACTGTGGTGGTGTTAACTGTTTATTTTTTTTACCGGAATAAAAAAAGATTGTAATATGAACGCCGTAATACTGGTAATAAAAGAGATATTTTACCGGAAGGTGAATTCCTTCATTATTTTACTGACAGTTATTGTAGCAGGTACTGTTTCTGTAGCAATATATTCCCTAAGCAGGGCCAGTGAGAATGAAACCCGCAAAATAATGAGAGAACAGGGACTTAACCTCTATATTTACCCAAAAGGCACAAACCTGATAGATTTTTATTCTGTCAACAATACACCTGTGTTTCCTGAAAATTATGTTGATGTTCTGGCAGAATCCAAAACATTTGATGCAGTCAGACACCTTACTGGTATTTTGCAGCTTAAATATCCTGACTGGACCGACCCTAACGGATCACGACATCAGATACTTGTAGCCGGCTATAAGGATGAAGCAGTTCAGCGGTATCTGCCGGGACAGGAGACTATGGGATTTGATGTTCCTAAAGGAACTGTTCATGTAGGTTCTCTGATTTCAACAAATATCCCTGAAGGAGATCTGTTCAAAATCAGGGGAAAGAATGGGAAAATATATGAATTTCCAATTACCAAGAGGTTAGAGGAGGGAAAAGGAATGCTGGATCAGGGAGTGGCATTCTATCTTGAAGACCTTCAGCAGGTCCTGGGAATGGAGGGTCAGATTAATAAGATTGAAGCTCTGGGGTGTGTCTGCCACGACGGAAGGATTAAAAATGCCAGAAGCCAGGTTCAGGCTATATTCTCTGACCTTGAGGTTGCTGAGATTGGAAGTATCGCAGATGCACGTGAGAACCAGAGGTTGATGATGAATAAATATGGTTCATTCATTATCCCTTTCGTAATTCTTTCTGCATTATTGATATCCGGACTTCTGTTTTATTCTAATGTAGTTACGCGTCGCCGGGAGATTGGGATAATGATAGCAACAGGTAAGAGTAAATATTATATTTTGCTTATAATTATGATGAAAGCATTTTTACTTGGACTTGCAGGGACCATTATAGGCTTTTTTGCAGGAACCGCAATAGCAGAGTATTTCGGAAGAGAGATTTTCAGGTTTACAGCTCAGGATATTGAACCGCTTTGGAATGTATTGGGTTATGTCATTTTTATATTTCCTGTTTTGTGGACACTTTCAGGCTGGATCCCCGCTTTAATGGCTACCCAGGTAGATGCTGCCAGGACCCTGAGCTCAGAATGAACTAAAATATCTACAGTGATCAACATAAAATCTTTAATAAATTTTCTGCTTAATAAATTAAAAATTCTGCAATGTTGGATATTGTTAAATTAACCAAGAAGTATACAAAGAATAATAACATATTTACAGCTCTTAATGAGGTTTCTTTCAAGGTTGATGAAGGTGATTTTATTGTTGTTAACGGTCCCAGTGGCAGCGGGAAATCGACACTGCTGCATACAATTGGCGGATTGATCCGTCCTGATTCCGGACAGGTATTATTTAAAGGGAAGAATATAAATTTATTTACCGGCAAAGAATTGGAGTTATATCGCAAGAGGAATGTAGGATTTGTATTTCAGCAGTTTCATCTTCTTCCATATTTAACTGTTTTTGAGAATATTAAAATGGTTTGTCCGAAGCCGGTAAACAGAAGAAAAATAAATGAGTATATGGAGAAGTGTTCAATTCTTCCATTAGAAAATAAATATCCTTCAGAACTGAGCGTAGGTGAAAAACAGAGAACAGCATTTATTCGTGCAATAATTACCAGTCCCGATATTTTACTCGCCGATGAACCTACCGGTAACCTTGACCCTGTTAACAGTGAGGTAATACTGTCACTTATAGGGGAATTTCATAAGGGCGGCAAAGCAGTGATCCTGGTATCTCACAATCCCGGAGCGGCAGCCAAATATGCCACAAAGTCAATTGTCCTTAGTGAAGGACAGATAATTAATTGACTTCAATTACTTCCATTATTTTCAAAGTATTTTTGTAATAATTTCAATAAGTTATTTTTATTGACAGGCTTGACTATATAATCGTTGCAGCCAGCCTCCAGACATTTTTCCCGGTCACCTGTCAGCCCGTATGCAGTCTGGGCAATAATAACAACATCCTTATTAAATTCACGAATCCTCCTTGTTGTTTCCAGTCCGTCCATTTCAGGAATCTGAATATCCATAAGTATCAGGTCAATATCGGGATTGTTACGGCATTCGTCAACAGCTTCATAGCCGGTTTTTGCATTAATAATTTCTTTACCGAATTCTTTGATTATATAGTTAAGAAGGATGAATGAGATTTCATCATCTTCAGTTATCAGTATTTTTAGTTTTTCGAAATTAAATTGCCTGTTTTCTGAATGAATATCTTTTTTTCTTTTAGTTTTTAGTTGTGTTTCCGTATTATAGGGAAGATTAAAATAGAATGTTGAACCAATGCCTTCCTTGCTCTCTACCCAAATTTCACCACCGAGCATTTCGGCGTATGCTTTTGAGATAGACAGGCCCAGCCCGGCACCATGAAGTGCCATCTTATTGTCAATATCAGCCTGTATAAACCTTTCAAATATAGCTTTCTGCCTCTCTTCAGGAATCCCGATACCCGTATCTTTGACAAAAAACTCAAGATAGTTTCCCTTTTTTTTGTAGCCAAATTTTATAAATCCTTTCTGTGAATATTTAATGGCATTTTTAATGAGGTTTGCCAGTATTGCATAGAATTTTTCACTGTCTGTATTTATAACGGCTTCTTTATCAGGAAGATTATTAATAAAGAAAAGTTGCATGCCTTTATCCTCGACCTCAGGTTTGAAAAATTTATAGAGATATTTGATCTGCTTATTGACATTTGAACTTTTAATATTAATTTTCATTTGTCCGGCTTCAATTTTTGAAATATCAATAATATCATTAATGATATTGAGCATACGTTGTCCGCTTTTTTCGATGAGGTTTATATATTGTTGCCTCGTGTTTTTATCAATATTCTCACTTTCCTTCAGCAGCTCGGCAAAACCCATTATTCCATTCATGGGAGTGCGTATTTCGTGGCTCATATTGGCAAGGAATGCAGATTTCAGCCTGTCGCTTTCTTCTGCTTTCTCTTTTGCCTTCAGTAATTCAGTAGTTAATTTTTTCTGCTCAGTAATATCCTGATATATAACCTGGTAATGGCTGGTGCCGTTCCATTGGACATTTTTGCGGATAACCTTAAGATTTCTGATTTCGTTATTTTTAGTTTTTATTCCTATTTCATAATCATTGACCTCATCCCCTTTTTGTCTTATTTTTTTCCGTTCCTCGCGTTGCAGGTAACTCTCTTCAGTATACCTTTCTTTTGCCGAAATTGAATTATATTCATCCAGATTAGTATATTCATACAGTTCCAGGAATTTTTTATTCACGAAAACGGTTTTTCCTTTTTTATCCAGAATTCTTATGCCCAATGGGGAGTATGCAATAGAAGTTTTAAAGTTTTGTTCTGACTGTAACAGAGCATCCCTGCTTTTTTTTCTCTCTACCTCTTTCCACACTCCGTCTAACAGAAGCCTTAGCTGTACTACATCATTAATATCATAGTTTGTCTCTTTAATTGCAACTCCTATAACAGCTACGATCTTATTATCATTTAAAACAGGTACTGTAAGAAACTTATACAAAGCTGCATGTCCTTTGGGATAACCTTTTTTCAGAGGATGGGGCGCATGAAAATCGTTAACAAGAATCTCCCTTCGCTGCCGCACAGCTTCTCCCCATATGCCTGTATTTGCCAGATTATAGACTGTTTTTGGATTAGTAATGGTACATTCATGCATTACATTTTTCGACCATGAATT
>JAAYJR010000451.1 GCA_012522835.1 Bacteroidales bacterium | reverse complement strand
TTAACCTGGCAAAAGATGCCGGCCATGCTGAAATTCTTCGTAAGCTCAGAAAGGCATGCGACAAGTTAACTGACAGATATGCTGATAAATATTCAGGTGTGCCTCACGGACTTATGGTTGAGTACATCAGGGATCCTGGAAAAACCCTTATCAATGATGAGCTGCCGGAGTATTCCTGGATTGTGCCGAAGGAGGCTGTTTATCAAAAAGCTTACCAGATCCTTGTTTCCTCAGACAGGTCAAAGATTGATAATAATATAGGAGATATATGGGACAGTAAACCGGTAAGAAGCAATGTTTCAGTAAATATTGAGCATGGGGGTGAACCACTTAAACCACATACTACTTATTACTGGAAAGTAAGGATCTTTGATAAGGATAACCGGCTGTCAGACTATTCCGGAGTACAGAAATTCCAAACAGGACTGTTTACCGGCACAGTCTCATCGAAAAATTACTTCCAGGTTGAACGGATCTCTCCCGTGGTGTTCAGGAAGGTTACCGGTAACAGCTATTTTATAGATTTTGGAAAGGATGCATTTGGTACAATCGAATTGGATTATAGTGCAAAAAAACCTGAAAAACTGACTGTCAGGTTAGGGGAAAAACTACTGGATGGTAAAATTGACAGGGAACCTGGAGGCTCAATCCGCTTCCAGGAGGCAACCATTGATGTAATACCCGGGAAACAACACTATACATTGGCCCTGCCTCCTGACAGGAGGAATACAAGCGGAGATGCCATCCTGCTACCTGATTCATTTGGAGTGGTACTCCCTTTCAGATATTGTGAAATTGATAATGCAACAGAGCCTGTCAAAGCTGATAATATCCGGCAAAAAGCATTTTTCCATTATTTTGACTATAACCAAAGTAGTTTCATAAGCTCTGATGACATTCTGAACCAGGTCTGGGAGATATGTAAATACAGTATGAAAGCCACATCCTTTACCGGACTGTATATTGACGGGGACCGGGAACGCATCCCTTATGAAGCTGATGCTTATATAAATCAGCTGGGACATTATTGTACTGATCGAGAATATCCAATGGCCAGGCAGACAATCGAATATTTTATGGATCACCCTACGTGGCCGACAGAGTGGCTGCTCCAGACAGCTCTTATGGTTTACCAGGATTATTACTATACGGGAGATGCCGAACTGATTACTGAATATTATGAAATACTGAAAAATAAAACCCTTAAAGAGCTGGCCCGTGAAGACGGGTTGATTAGCACCCAGACCGGTAAGGTCACTGGTGAGTTTATGGGAAAAATAGGTTTTGCTGACACTACCAAAAGGTTACGCGATATTGTTGACTGGCCTCAGGCTCAAAAAGGATCCGGCTGGGTACTGGCTCATCCTGAAGGTGAAAGTGACGGACATCAGATGTTGCCCATAAATACTGTTGTAAACTGCTTCTTCTATGAAAATATGAAGATAATGGCTGAAATTGCCCGGCTCCTTAACAGACCTGACGATCAGGATGAATTTCAATATATGGCGTCAAAGGTAAAAAAAGCAATTAATGAAAAACTTTTTGACTATCGCAGAGGTATATATATAGACGGGGAAGGAGCAGACCATTCATCACTTCACTCCAATATGTTACCGTTGGCATTCGATATAGTGCCTGAAAAGTATAAAGGATCAGTTGTGGATTTTGTTAAATCACGTGGTATGGCTTGCAGTGTTTACGGTTCTCAGTTCCTGATGGAGGGACTTTATAAAGCAGGCGAGGGACAGTATGCCCTTGACCTTATGAGGTCCCTGGAGGAAAGAAGTTGGTGGAATATGATAAAATCAGGCTCTACTATCACCATGGAAGCCTGGGATATGAAATATAAGCCTAACTCAGACTGGAACCATGCATGGGGAGCAGTACCGGCAAATTCTGTTCCCAGGTGGTTATGGGGAATACGGCCACAGACGCCCGGCTTTGGTGTTGTCACTGTTAATCCGCAGATGGGTGACCTTAAACACAGCTCCATAGTAATCCCTTCTATTAGGGGCAGTATTGAAGGAAAATATGAATTTGTCAACAGCCGGTATCAGAGATACTCGATCAAATTACCGGCCAATATGTCAGGTGAGTTCAGTGCGAGTTTCACACTACAGAGTGTGGTTACCCTGAATGGGGAACAGGTTGATCTTTCTTTTGGCACTATCAGGTTAAATCCGGGAATAAACAACATTGAAGTAAGGATCAATTCATTCTGAATTCGATTTGTGGTTTAATTTTTGAAGTAAGTAAGTTCATATATTTTTGAATGAAACGAACATAGTATGACAGACAGTGAGCTTAAAAGAAAATATGATGATGTATGTCAGTATTTAGCTGAACGAAAGTTAAAACCGGCTTTTGATCTTCTGGAAAAGCTGGTAACTGAAAACAGCCTTGGAATTTATTACGATGAATACAGAAATCTTGAAGAGACATATCATTTTATGCTCAAATACACTGTTGAAGGGATAAATGATCCGGAACGACAGGAAGTTTACCGTAAGCTTATAATTTCGGTATTTGAACTTGCTGATAAAGTGTATGAGGCTGTCAGACTCAGATTCTCCCCCTCATTTGAATACGAAAAGAAGAGGATATTTAAAAACAATTTTATCACAGGACTGAAAGCCTATATATCTGAACTTGAAGATTACTATCTCAATTATAACGATACCATATCTGCAGGTAATGAAGATATTAAAGATAAAAATCAGGATCCGGGAGTTTATCATCAGAAGATGCACCGGCTTTTTTATCACATATGGTTCAGGGACAAAATCGACCAGGCTGAAAAAGAGGCCATTCTTGAATTCTTTCTTAGTCCGGTAATAGCAGTGCCATACAAATCCTTTATAATTTCTGCTCTTATACTGAGCCTGCAAAGATTTTTTGATAAAGAGAAATTTTCAATTTTATTTGAGATATTCGACAATGAAGAAGAACAGTTAAAGCAGAGGGCACTTACTGGTTTAGTGATCAATTTGTATAAATATGACAACAGATTGCTGAACTATCCGTCACTAACCGGCAGATTAAAAATACTTGATGAGAATCCTGCCTTCAAACACGACCTGGAAAGGATTATTATTCAATTCATAAGAAGCAGGGAAACCGAAAAGCTGCAAAAAATAATAAGAGACGAGATTATCCCTGAAATGATAAGAATTAGTCCAAATCTCAAAAATAAAATTAACCTCGAGAGTTTGATGGAAGATGAGACGGATGACGATAAAAATCCCGAGTGGGAAGAGATTTTTAAGGATTCACCGGGATTAATGGACAAGATGGAAGAGTTCTCTGAGCTGCAAATGGAAGGAGCTGACGTATTTATGGGATCTTTCTCAATGCTTAAATCTTATCCTTTCTTTAACGAAACTGCTAACTGGTTTATTCCGTTTTTTATTGAAAATCCGGAATTATCTGATGTTATTGATGAGTCTGATAAATTTATTGAAGCAATCAATTCTGCTCCCATTTTATGCAATTCTGATAAATATTCCTTTTGCTTCAGTATCCAGAATTTACCAAAGGATAATATGGATTTCATGGTACGGGGGATGAAAAATGAGATGGATCAGTTCAATGAACTGAAAAAGGATGAAGAGATCATTGATCCGGGACGCAGGTCAGAATTCATATCAAATCAATATATACAGGATCTGTACAGGTTTTATAAACTTTTCCCCCGCAAAGCAGATTTCGAAGATATTTTCAACTGGCGGTTTGACTTTCATAATAAATTGGTGTTGAGTGATATACTCAAAGAAGACCCGGAAATTTTAAGAAATATCTCTGAGTATTATTTTGCAAAAAATTATTTCGAAGAGGCAAAAGAGATTTATGAGTACCTTCTGCAGGATAAAAAGTCGGGCGAGTTATATCAGAAAATAGCTTTTTGTCACCAAAAACTGGGTAATTACGAAAAAGCGCTTAGTGCTTATCTGAAAGCGGAACTTTACGATCTTAACCGTTTGTGGAACCTCAAAAAAATAGCTCTTTGTTATCGTAACCTTAAACAACCCGCTAAAGCATTGGAATATTATAAATCAGCTGAATTACTGGATCCTGAAAATTTGAATAATCAGCTTAATATCGGTCATTGCCTGCTTGAACTGGACAAGTATGATGAAGCACTTAAATGTTATTTTAAAGTAGAATATCTTTCTCCCGGAAATAAAAAAGTATGGAGGCCCATTGCATGGTGTTCATTTTTAACAGGTAAAAAAGAACAGGCAGAAAAGTATTTTCTTAAGCTGATTGAGGATAAACCGAATAAGTATGATTATATGAACATGGGACATGTTCAGTGGAGTCTTGGAAACAGGAAAGAAGCGCTTGAGTATTATGCTAAGTCTGTCTCAGAATCAGGATTTTCCGAGAGTGAATTTATGGATGTTTTTGATGAAGACCTCCCTCACCTGATCAAACAGGGGGTTGATAAAGATGATGTACCAATTATGCTGGACCAGTTAAGATATGTGATTGAAGACTGAATATGAAAACCCGGTTGGAAATATGAATGATATAAAGCTTGTAGCTACTGACCTGGATGGTACCTTTCTGAAGAATGACCGTTCTATCAGTGCAGGTAATCTGGAGGCATTGCATGCCCTGGGCTCTAAAAATATTTTGCGCGTAGTTGCGACAGGCAGAAATATGCAGAAGGTTTCGGAGGTTATACATTCGGACGTGCCGTTTGATTTTATTGTATACTCCTCCGGGGCTGGTATATATAACTGGAAGGATAAAAAGCATATTTATACCCGTAATATGAAGGAGAAGTCTGCCAATAGGCTGATTGTCCACTTCGTAAATAAAAAATACAGCTTTTATGTTTTTGCTGCTGCCCCTGATAATCATAATCTTTGGTATCATAAGGGTAATAGTTTTTGTGATGAATTTAACCGTTATCTGTCATATCATAATTCAAATGCGAAGCCTTTACCTGAAGGAGGCCGGATAAAAGAGGAATTGTGCCAGTTTATGCTTATTATTCCCGAAGATGAACATGCATTTACAAATTTAAAAACTGAGATCGAATCGCTGTGCAGCGAAATAAGGGTTATTCGTTCTTCCTCACCTGTAACCAGCGGATTTATCTGGGTTGAAATTTTTCACCATTCAGTTTCAAAAGGTTACGGTGTCAACTTTTTATGCAATATGCTTGATATCCACCCGGATGAAACATGCGGAGTAGGGAATGATTACAACGATATTGACCTTCTCGAGTTTACTGCCTGCTCTTTTATAACAGAGAATGCGCCTAACGAGATAAGGAACAGATTTATAAAAGTCCCATCAAATGAAGAAGACGGATTTGCAACTGTAGTTCGAACAATATTATAAACACTATTATGAAGCATTTATTTTTGATAATTTCTCTTATTATTTTTGTTGGTGCCGGTGCACAAACTGTATTGGAACCTGATTTTCCTATAGCAGAAGACCCGAAAGTTTCAAAAGGAGTACTTGATAACGGACTGACATATTATGTCCGCTCCAACTCCCGGCCGGCTAACAGGGCAGAACTGATGCTCGTGGTAAAAGCAGGATCAGTTGGTGAAGATGATGACCAGCAGGGACTTGCTCATTTTGCTGAGCATATGTCTTTTAACGGGACAAAAAATTTTCCCCGGAATGAACTGGTCAGCTATTTTGAATCAATAGGCATGGAATTTGGTCCTGAGATAAATGCCTATACCAGCTTTGATGAAACAGTTTATATGCTTAAAATCCCGCTGGATTCATCACTATATCTTGAAAAAGGGCTGCAGGTGCTGTATGACTGGGCTTGTCAGGTAACCGATTCAGATGAAGAGATAGAGAAGGAGCGTGGTGTGATCAGGGAAGAGTGGCGTGGAGGAAGGGATGCAAATTTCAGGATGCAACAGGAGTGGCTTCCTGTCTTTCTGCACAACTCCAGGTATGCAGAACGGTTACCAATAGGCAATATCGACATTATAGAAAATGCTCCCCCGGAAACTCTGCGGCGGTTTCGTAATGACTGGTACAGGCCTGACCTGCAGGCTGTAATAGTTGTGGGGGATTTTGACAGGGAAAAAATGGTGCAAAAAGTTAAGGATAAATTTTCACAGATACCTTCTGTTAAAAATGCACGTACAAAAGAGTATTTTGATATTCCCGATCATAAGGAAACCCTTGTTAGTATTGTTACAGACAAAGAAGCTCAGTATTCACTGGCATATCTCTTTTATAAACATCCTCTTGACATTAACAGGACAATAGGAGATTACCGGCAATCAATTTTACATGGATTATACAATGCAATGATAAATAGCAGGCTGGCTGAAAAATCTCAGCAGGCCGATCCTCCTTATATTATAGGACAGTCTTCATTCAGCGAATTATTTGGCCCCAAAAGCGTGTATCAGTCAGTTGCCATATGTCACGATGGAAAAATTGAAGAGGGGCTGAAAGCTGTGGTCCTGGAAAATGAACGGGTTAAAAGATATGGATTTACAAAGAGTGAGCTGGAAAGAAATAAAAGGGCTTTGCTTTCCAGAATTGAGAAACTCTATAATGAGCGTGACCAGCAGATGTCAATCAGCTTCGCTGAAGAGTACAAACGTAATTTTTTGCTCACCGAAGAGCCATTTCCCGGAATAGAGAAGGAGTATGAGTACTATAAAGCCTTTTTGCCGGAAATAGAACTGGAAGAGGTCAATAGACTGGCGAAAGAGTGGGTAACTAAAGAAAACAGGGTGATAATAATCAATGCTCCTGAGAATCAAAATACTCAATTGCCCGAGGAGGATGATCTGTTAAGACTTCTCGATGAAGTGGAAGGAATTCAACTGGAACCATACGAGGATGCTCAGGATGATATCCCTCTAATTTCAGGGGAACCGGCCGGCAGCAGTATTGTAAATAAAAAATATCTTGATAAAGTTGATGCAGTTGAGTGGACCTTTGCGAATGGTGCAAAAGTTATAATTAAAATGACAAATTATAAAGACGATGAGATATTATTCAATGCCTGGAGTCCTGGCGGCAACTCTTTATACAGCGCTGAAGATGATATTTCGGCTGACATTGCATCTTCCATAATGGAGATGAGCGGGGTCTCTGAATTCGATAAAATTACTTTAGATAAGATGCTTGCTGATAAGGTGTTAAGTATAAGGCCTTTTATATCGGAACTTCGCGAAGGATTTACAGGGAACTCATCGATCAGCGACTTTGAAGTATTGTTGCAGATGGTACACCTCTTCTTTACAAGACCCCGTTTTGATGAAAGTACATTTCAGTCGTTCATGTCACGGATGACAGGCATCCTTCAAAACAGGGCTGCCTCTCCGGAGGCGGCGGTACAGGATACACTTACGGCCATCCTGTCCAATTACCACAAACGCGCCCGTCCGATGAACACAGAGCTGCTGGAGGAGGCTGATTTTGAACGTGTCAGCCAGATAGGAACAGACAGGTTCAGAAATGCAGCTGATTTTAAATTTTTCTTTGTTGGCAATATCGATACTGCAGTTGTAAGGCCTATGCTCGAAAAATATATAGGCAGTATACCTTCCGGGGGAGATACCGAAACCTGGGAAAATTTAAACATAGACCCACCCCGTGGGGTTGTTGAGAAAATTGTAAAAAAAGGACAAGAGGATAAGAGCATTCAGTATATTGTTTTTCATGGCGATTTTAAATATTCATCCCAAAATGTGATGCTGATAGATGCAGTAGGCCGCATTTTATCGACCAGGCTCCTCGAAGTGATACGTGAAGATAAGAGCAGTGTTTACTCAATCGGAGCCCGGCCTTCAACATCTAAATTTGCAGATGAAGAATATACAGTTACAATTTATTACGGAACAGATCCTGCAAAAAGAGAAGAGATTAAAAATGCTGTTTTTTCAGAAATTAAAAAGTTTATGAAAAGAGGGCCTTCAGAAGAGGAACTCAGCAAGGCTAAGGAAAAAATGTTGCGGGAAAGGGAGACCGCCATGAAGGAAAATTCTTATTGGCTGAACATTCTGAGCAATACCTATTATCTTAAAAATGGTGATTTTTCCGAATTTGGAACTTATAATGCATTACTTGATAAATTAACTGTCAAATTAGTTAAGAAAGCTTTTAAAAAATATTTTGACTTTAAAAACTATATAAGTGTTGCTCTGGTACCGGATAAATCATAGTAACTGACTAACAGGAATGAAAAAAACAGGAAACCATACCCTTTTGAGTATCCTGCTCAGGGTGATACTATATTCACTGATAGTTGCCGGTGTATATGCCGTCATCAGGTTTGATGCTGTTCATCCTATGGAGGATGGGTACTTTGGAGAGATCAGCATGACTGAAATATTGCAGGAGACGATACTGTTTTTCCTGTTTCTGTTTTATCTTTTTTCAGGATTTAAGAACAGGAATATTCAACCTGTCACCAATCTGATTTCCCTCTTTTTTCTGATCTCCTTTATTCGTGAATTTAATTTTATACTGGAGTGGTGGTTATATCCGGTGCTGTTGGTTTTACTAATTATGGCCTGGTTTTTTTATCGTGATTATGAAAAGCTGAACAACGCTTCAGCAATATTTTTCAGAAAACCGGCATCTTCATGGTTACTGGCAGGATTCATGATTACCTATATTTTCAGCAGGCTGTTCGGACAATCCGGTTTTTGGCGGATCTTATATGATGAAAACAACTACCGCCTTGCAAAAGCTGCTGTTGAGGAAGGACTGGAACTTTTGGGAAATGCTATAATGTTGATTTCGGCTATTGATTTTATCTTGCAACAAAAAACAGATTCGAATAACAAAATCAGATCTGTTTGAGAGATGTAAGAATTAGAGGCCAGCGGCAACAGATAGGGCAGAGATGATGTTTTAATGCTTTATTGATCCTGAGGCAGAGGCCAGCGGCAATGGATAAGGCCCAGATATTGCAGTTAGTGGTTCATTGCCTTATCCCTTGCCGTTCACTTCAGTGAACGGATATATTGATAAAGCACAACATTAGTTCATTGCATTATTGCTCCTGAGGCAGAGGCCAGCGGCAATGGATAAGGCCCAGATATTGCAGTTAGTGGTTCAATGCCTTATCCCTTGCCGTTCACTTCAGTGAACGGATTGATTGATAAAGCACAACATTAGTTCAATGCTTTATTGATCCTGAGGCAGAGGCCAGCGGCAATGGATAAGGCCCAGATATTGCAGTTAGTGGTTCATTGCCTTATCCCTTGCCGTTCACTTCAGTGAACGGATTTATTGATAAAGCACAACATTAGTTCATTGCATTATTGCTCCTAAGGCAGAGGCCAGCGGCAATGGATAGGGCAGAGATGATGTTTTCAATGCTTTATTCTTTGCCATTCGCGAATTGATGGTATATGGGACTAATGCCTGGAAAAATAATAAAAATTCAATCATATGAAGGTTTGTGGATTTACTTTTATAAAAAATGCCGTTAAATATGACTTCCCCGTGGTGGAAGCAATAACCTCTGTGTTGCCGGTATGCGATCATTTTGTCGTTGCAGTTGGCCATTCAGATGATGGTACAAGAGAGATCATCGAAAAAATAGATCCCGGTAAAATAACAATAACTGATACGGTATGGGACGATACCCTGAAAAGAGGAGGTGAGGTATATGCCGTGGAAACTAATAAGGCCTTCGATGCTGTTCCTCCTGAATATGACTGGTGCTTTTATATCCAGTGTGATGAAGTGATACACGAAAAGTATCTTACTGTACTCAAAAATGCAATGTATGAAAATCTGGAACGCAATGAGGTTGACGGTTTGCTGTTTGGATTCAGGCATTTTTACGGGACATACGACTTTGTGGGTGATTCAAGAAGATGGTACCGCAATGAAATAAGGATAATACGTAATGATAAATCGATCCGCTCATACCGTGATGCCCAGGGATTCCGGAAAGACGGACGAAAGCTGAAAGTGGTACAGATACCTGCGGATGTATATCACTACGGATGGGTGAGGCCTCCAAAATCCATGCAGCAAAAAATTGCCGGAGTTAAACAATATTATGATGGAGTAAACTCAGTTCAAAAGATGAATGATAATTTTAACTATAGCAAGAATTATGATTCACTTGCAAAGTTCGAGGGTACTCATCCTGCGGTTATGAAGCAGAGGATCAGCCGCATGAACTGGCATATGGATGCAGACCTTAAAAAAATCAACATGAAACTTAAATACAAAATTTTGTACAGGTTTGAAAAACTTACCGGTATCAGGCTGTTTGAATATCGTAACTATTCTTTGTTGAATAGCTGATGGTTAATCAGGTCTTTGATCTCCCGGACCTCATTTTTGATAATTGTATTCTGCTGGTATAACCTGTCATAACCGGAGTGTATAGGGATCTCTTCTGCAATATAATGTACAAACTTCCACAGTTCCCTTATCTCATTGGCCGGCAGGTCGTATGGCTCATATTCCGGATTTAAGGAGATCATTCTGAAACCTCCCTTCTCTTTAAGCTCATTCCTGACCTTTTTAAAAACAATTCCTTCGTTGAGGGTCAGTACTATATAAAGACCTTCATTCTTAATACTGTTAAGGTCCTGCACGTACTCTCCGGTAACCCAGCTCTTATCAGGTATCGGAAGCATAGAGTCGCCCGATATCTGAAATGTCCTGTATTTTTTTTCTCCCGACAAAAAAGGGAGTCTGAATACCGGAAGCCCTGCAATAAAACCGGGATCGTAATAACCAGTTGTGTAACCGGCCTTTGCCCTGACGGATACCAGTTCCACATTATCTTCATTTTTATTGTTCACAGTGGTGGCAAGTACCCTTAGCTCACTCCCTTTAATAAAAACATCAGTGCCGGTCTCAATCATTTTTAACTGACTCTCCCTGAACCTGGAAAGATCTGTCCTGAGCAGGGTATCTATCGATATATGGAACAGGTCGGAGAGTAATATCAGAGTGTTTGCAGGAGGCATTGCCGTGCCGTTCTCGTAATTGTTGATGCCCGACCTGCTGCAGTTAAGTGAGGCAGCAAGATCGTTCTGTGTTATTTTTTTCCTTTTTCTCAATAATTTAATGTTCGATGCCAGGTACATTTTGTAATTATTTAAAAAATGATTATATTGAAATCATAACTTTGACTTTTAAACAGTCAAATATAATAAAGTTTTTGAAGTTAAACAATTGATAAGTAAAAAATAATGGGTCAGAGGAGGAGCAAAAAATGCAGTTTCAGGACAGGACAGTAGTCCACATGGATATGGATACTTTTTTTGTTTCAGTGGAGCGGTTGATAAATTCAGGACTCAGGGGTAAGCCTGTTATCATTGGCAGCTTATCTGACAGAGGAGTAGTCGCCAGCTGCAGTTATGAAGCCAGAATGTTTGGGGTTCATTCGGCTATGCCAATGAAAATGGCGTTAAATCTTTGCCGGGATGCAATAGTCATAAGAGGCGACATGGACCTGTACAGTAAATATTCGGCGCTGGTAACTGAAGTAATTGCAGGCAGGGCTCCATTGTATGAGAAGGCCTCAATAGATGAGCACTATCTGGATATCACGGGGATGGACAAATTTTTCGGTGCCTGTAAGTGGACACACGAACTCCGGCAGACCATAATTAATGAAACGGGACTGCCGGTTTCCTGTGGTTTGTCGATAAACAAAACGGTGTCAAAAATAGCTGCAGGCGAGGCTAAGCCTAATGGTGAAAAACAGGTTGAAAAAGATAGCGTAATACCATTTTTATACCCGTTGCCGATAAGAAAAATGCCTATGATAGGGTTAAAAACATGCAATCTTTTAACATCTATGGGGGTATCCACTATAGGGGTACTGAGAAGTATTCCGGTAGAAATGATTGAAAGTGTCTTGGGTAAAAACGGGATAGAGATATGGAAACGGGCAAACGGTATCGACCTCAGTCCTGTTGTCCCTTATTCTGAGGAGAAATCGATAAGCACGGAAAAGACTTTCGGGACAGATACCATTGATGTAAACATGTTGGAGCAGCTTATCATCACCATGACTGAAAAACTTTGTTTCAGGCTTCGTAAAAAGGAGAAGCTTGCCTCGGTAGTGACGGTGAAGATAAGGTATGCCAACTATGACACACACACACTTCAAAGCAGGATCGCCTATACCTCCCTTGACCACCT
This sequence comes from Bacteroidales bacterium, assembly GCA_012522835.1. GTDB lineage: Bacteria > Bacteroidota > Bacteroidia > Bacteroidales > Prolixibacteraceae > JAAYJR01. Next base: position 3,243 of record JAAYJR010000451.1, on the reverse strand, counting down.
GCTGATAGGCAAGGCCGCAGAGTTGTTTAAAAGGCTTTATCAGCGCAGGATGCTGGTGAGGCTGGTAGGTGTAAAGCTGGGCGGATTAATACAAGGGGCACAGCAATTAAGCCTGTTTGATGATAATGGCAGTCGCACAAGGTTGTATCTGTCTATGGATAAAATAAGAATGCGCTATGGCTCCGCCGCTATCAGAAGGGCATCCGGCCTGGTATGTAAATAATTACTGATATGTATTTAAATGTTCATTCATATTACAGCCTGCGTTTTGGCACACTCAGCATTGACCGGCTGATTGACCTTGGCAAAGAGAACGGGGCAGGGGAGATGGCCCTTACCGATATTAACACCACCATGGGTATACCGGAATTTGTCAGAAAAGCTAAAGAGAAAGGCATAAGGCCGGTTGCAGGAGCAGAGATAAGGAACGGTGATGAACTTCTGTTTACCGGACTGGCAAGGAATAAGGAAGGGTTTAAAGAGTTGAATGATTACCTGACATGGCATAACCTGAATAAAAAAAGGTTTACTCCCGGGCGCGCTGTTTTCAATAATGTCATTGTCATCTATCCTTTCGGATTCAGAAAGCCCCGGGAACTAAATGATCATGAATATACCGGGGTCAGTTACGCCTCTTTAAGCAAACTGGCTGTTTCGGATTACAGAAACTTCCCGGATAAACTGGTAATTATGCATCCGGTGACATTTAAAGACAAGTCCGATTTCTTCCTCCATAAAAGCCTGCGTGCTATTGACCATAATACCCTTATAACCAAGCTTCAGCCCGGGTCTTTTGCTCGGGAGCATGAATATATGCTACCTGTTTCTGAGTTAAGACAATTGTTTGGCAGTTATCCGGAAATTATCCGGAACACTGAAAAGATAGCCGGTGAGTGCAACATAGATTTTGATCTCTCCCTGAACAGGAATAAAAGAACATTCAGCCAGTCGGAATATGACGATAAATTATTGCTTGAAAAGCTGGCAATGGACGGTATGCTTTACCGTTACGGAAATAATAACCCGGTTGCAAGGCAACGCATCAGGCATGAGCTTGAGATCATCGGCAAACTTGGATTTTCTGCCTATTTTTTAATTGCCTGGGATATCATAAGGTACAGTATGTCGCAGGGTTTTTATCATGTAGGAAGGGGCAGCGGGGCAAACAGTATCGTTGCCTACTGCCTTAAGATTACTGACGTTGACCCGGTCAGTCTAAATCTCTATTTTGAAAGGTTTCTTAACCCTAAAAGGACCAGTCCGCCCGATTTTGATATCGACTATTCATGGAAAGACAGGGATAAAGTCCAGGATTACATATTTAAACGTTACGGTAAAGATTATACCGCACTGCTGGGTGCAACATCTACTTTTAAGAACAGGTCTGTTTACCGGGAGTTGGGTAAAGTATTTGGATTGCCCTCAGAGGAGATAGATATGCTTGTGAATGATCCTGCAAATGATTTGAATAAAAATAAAATAGTTGACCTTATAACAACCCTTGGGAGTAAAATGGCGGGATTTCCCAATATGAGGACAATCCATGCAGGCGGTATACTGATCTCAGAAGAGCCTGTAACCTGCTATACTGCTCTGGACCTCCCTCCCAAAGGATTTCCGACCACCCATTGGGATATGTACATTGCAGAGGAGATGGGCTTTGAAAAGTTTGATATATTAAGCCAGAGAGGCATAGGCCACATTCGTGAAGCGGTTGATATCATAAGTGAAAACAGGGGTGACAAAGTAGATATTCACAGGGTAGACCGTTTTTTTGAGGATGAGAAAGTGAAGCAGAAACTGAAATGCGGGGAGACAAACGGTTGTTTTTATATTGAAAGTCCGGCCATGAGAGGATTGCTGAAAAAGTTAAAATGTGATAATTATATAACCCTGGTAGCTGCCAGCTCTATAATACGTCCCGGAGTTGCCAGGTCCGGTATGATGAGGGAGTATATCCGCAGGTTTCATAATCCCGGTGATTTCAGTTATATACATCCGGTAATGAAAGAGCAGCTTGCAGAAACTTACGGAGTAATGGTATACCAGGAAGACGTAATAAAGGTAGCTCATCATTTTGCCGGGCTCGACCTGGCAGAAGCGGATGTGCTCCGCAGGGCTATGTCAGGTAAATACCGTTCGCTGAAAGAGTTTAAAAATATCGAGAATAAGTATTTTTCAAACTGCAGGAAGTTTGGCTATCCTGAAAATATAACGCAAGAGGTATGGAGGCAAATTGAATCTTTTGCCGGTTATTCGTTTTCAAAAGCACATTCAGCCTCATATGCTGTTGAAAGCTTTCAGAGTTTATACCTGAAAGCACATTACCCCCTTGAGTTTCAGGTTGCGGTCATCAATAATTTCGGAGGGTTTTACCATACATGGGTCTATCTGAATGAGGCACGCAAAATGGGTGCAACGATAGAATTGCCCTGTGTTAACAACAGCAGGGTAACTACCTGTATAACCGAAAAGACTATCTACCTGGGCTTTGTACATGTCATGAACCTCGAGCAGGCTGTAATTGATAAAATTGTTAATGCACGGGATGCCGGCGGGCCTTATCTCTCACTTACCGATTTTATCGAAAGGACCCGTATAACCAAAGAACAGCTTATATTACTGATAAGGACAGGAGCTTTAAGGTTTACGGGAATTGAAAAAAAACATCTTCTGTGGGAAGCTCATTTCAATCTCAGGAAGATGCCCAAAGAGACAGGTACTCCTCTCATGTTTCATGAATCCCGGCAAAAAGATAATCAACTGCCGGAATTTAAACATGAACTGATTGAGGATGCGTATGATGAGATTGAGCTTCTTGGCTTCCCCGTGAGCATGAGTAGTTTTGATATGTTACAAACCAGTTTCAGAGGTGAAATTAAAGCTGATGATCTGGCGGGTAAAGCTGGCAAAACAGTGAGGATGACAGGACAACTGGTAACCACAAAATATGTATGGACAGTTAAAAAGGAGATCATGCAGTTTGGAACTTTCATTGATCATACAGGAGAGTTTTTTGATACTGTCCATTTTCCTGTTTCTCTCAGGCAATACCCGTTCAGAGGGCCGGGGGTTTACCTGTTGAAAGGAAAAGTAGTTGAAGAGTTTGGTTTTCCCTCGATTGAAATTGAAAAAATGGCTAAACTGCCATTTAAGCCAAATCCGGCCCTCATATCAAACAATCGCTAACAACAAGAAATTTAACCATCTAAATCCGTTCACTGAAGTGAACGGCAAAGGATA
>JAAYJR010000232.1 GCA_012522835.1 Bacteroidales bacterium | reverse complement strand
GGTTCAGAGAGGCTGTGGGCTTTTTCTCTGTAGTATTTGGGGCTCCGGTTTAAATAATGCTGATGGGTAGAGCACAGGTGGTTTTTCTCTGTGGAATAATCACCTTTTACATAGCTCCTTTTTCTTACCCCCATCCTTAGGACAGATTTTAACTTAAACAAAGATAATAATAATGATGTGTTTTGGTGTTAGTAACCGGAAATAACTCGAAGTAAAACGAAGAGTTATTCTGGTTATTAACGCCTTTTTCTTTTTTGCTACTTTTTTCTTTTGTCAGCATCGTCAAATTTTGTTAATAATTATGCTGCCTGGAACAATTCAACAGGCCTTTGATAATCTAAGGAACTGTGGCGTCGAATGTTATTGTAGTAACCAAAATAAGCCTTTACACCAGTTCTCAATTCCATTGCAGTAGAATATGCATTAAGGTAAATATTTTCATATTTTAAACTCCGCCAGAGTCGTTCAATGAAAATATTATCCGTGGCACGTCCTTTACCGTCCATGCTTATTTTTATTTGCATTTGTTGTAAAAATCCGATAAACTCATCGCTGGTAAACTGACTGCCCTGGTCAGAATTTATAATATCTGGTTTCCCGTGCTTTTTAATGGCTCGTTCGACCGTTTCTTTACACCATTCTGCATCCATGGAGTTCGATAGTGACCAGCCAACAACATACCGACTGTATAAATCTATTATGGCTACCAGATACATGTAACCATTTTTAATTGGAAGATAAGTAATATCAATTCCCCAAACCTGGTTAGGGTGTGTTATTTTTAAATCACGTAGCAAATATGGATATTTCTTATGCTTTTTATTACCTCTTGATGTATGAGGTCCTGGTACGATGGCAAATAGGTCCAGGAGCTTATATAACCTTCTTACACGTTTTTTATTGACATTGTATCCCATATCCTTATTCAGCCATTTAGTCATTGAAGGAACTCCCATAAAAGGGTGATTTATATAATGTTTATCGATAAGTGCCATTAATTCCAGATTTAACTCGCTCTCAGTTTTAGGCTGATAATAATATCCCGATCTGTGAATGGACATCAAGTGACATTGCTCTTTTATACTGAGCTTTTTGTGCGCCTTGTCAACAATGTCCCTGCGTTGACTTATTGATGTTTTCATGACAAGGCTTTCTTTAAAAAATCAATTTGCACCTTTTGATGTCCTATGACTTCATAAAGTTTTTGTTTTTCGACTCCATCCTCAGTGTTTTTATTATCGGTATCCAACTTAAAAACAGAAGAGGCATTTTTTAAAAACTCTTTTTTCCATCGTGCTATTAAATTTGGATGGATCTGGTAACGGAGCCCTAATTCTTTTAAACTTTCATGCTCCTTGATGGCATCTAAGGCAACTTTTGCCTTAAATTCCGGTGAAAATTTTCTTCTCGATTTCATGACAACAAAGATTAAAATTTTAAACTTAACCTGCTGTCCTAATCTTGGGGAGAATTATAATCCCGATTGACCCGAATATCATTTATTTTAAATACGATAAGTTTCATAACCGATTCCTCAGTTTGCATCACTCCCTTGAAAGTATTGTGCTCAAAAACGACATGAATGATCCCGACAGTAACGGTGTTGAGTTATACTGGAATTAACCGGGGGATTTGTGGCCGGTGAAGTCCAATGTCT
>JAAYJR010000235.1 GCA_012522835.1 Bacteroidales bacterium | reverse complement strand
CCCAGTTGCTGAACTTAACAGCACCGGAAATGACTGTGCTTGTGGGTGGAATGCGTGTGCTGAACACAAACTATGACGGTTCTAAAAATGGTGTTTTTACAGAGCATCCCGAAGTCCTGTCCAATGACTTTTTTGTAAATCTGCTTGATATGGGTGTCGCATGGACACCAAATTCAGATTCAAATGAGTGTTTTGACGGTCGTGACCGCAAAACGGGCAAGAGAAAATGGACTGCAACACGGGCTGATCTGGTATTTGGCTCAAACTCTGAACTCAGGGCACTGGCAGAAGTTTATGCAAGTTCAGATGCCAGGGAGAAGTTTGTCAAAGATTTCATTGCAGCCTGGAATAAGGTAATGAACCTCGACCGATTTGATCTGGTTTAAAATGTAAGTTGAAGGCAGATAAAGGGATCCCTCCATGATATCATGTCATGGATCAAGGAAATAAGAAACAGGGTGAGGGGTAAGGTTTTTGATTCTATACCGTCGGCCGAAGCCGACGGCAATAGATAAAGCTCTGATGTATCTGTTATCTGATGTATAAATTATGATGAGAATATTAATCAGCTGTAAGCCGACGGCAATAGATAAGGCTCTGATGTATCTGTTATCTGATGTATAAATTATTATAGAAATATGAATCAACTATTTAGCAGCCCATTAGTTCACTGCCTTATCCATTGCCGTTCGCTTCAGCGAACGGATTTATTAATAAAGCACAATATTTGTTCATTGCCTTATTGATTTATCAGAAGCCTGCGGCAAGGGATAGTACCAGATGTTGCAGTTAGTGGTTCAATGCCTTATCTCTTGCCGTTCACTTGAGTGAACGGATGTATTGATAAAGCACAATATTTGTTCACTGCCTTATCCATTGCCGATAAAATTATAAATTATTAATTTAACATTTTTATATTAAATCCATATGAACCTCCCTATTGAAGAGATACGAAATAAATTAGCAGAAAAGGGATTAAAAGTGACTCCCCAAAGATTAACAATACTGGATGCTATCTATAAATTAGGTAATCACCCGACTGCCGAAAATATCATAGAATATATCAGGCAAGATAATCCAAATATTGCTTCCGGCACTGTCTATAAGGTACTTGACACACTAATTGACCATAAGCTGGTAAAAAAAGTTTATACAGATAAAGATATCATGAGGTATGATGGTATTGTGGACAACCATCACCATCTGTATTGTACCGATCAGGATATAATTGAAGATTATGTAGATAAAGATTTGGACATTTTACTCCGGGAGTACTTTAAAAATCACAAAATCAAGGGTTTTCAAATCAATGAATTTGCCCTTGAAATCAAAGGTAAATTCAAGAATCGCTGAATATAACAGTAAACAAGCGCCTCCAAAAAAAAGTATACTCTCATTTTTATATCTTAGGCGGAAGGTGTTGATATTAAATTTGAAATTTATAAGGCTACAGGCTACGAAAAAAACAGTGAAACTGAATATCATCAATATGGATAAAAAAAATTTACTTTCGCTAACAAAAAAACATTTAAAGACTTTATGTCTCGATATTTCAGATCGCAGTGTGGGAAGCAGGGGAAACCGACATGCAACGGAATATTTTAAGAATGAACTGATGAATAATAATTGGAATATTGAGGAAACCTTGCTTAATGTGATGGATTGGAAAACCGACGGAGCAACATTGCAATGTGGACAAACTCATTATGAAGTATTATCAAGTCCATATTCCCTGGGATGTTCCACACAGGGTCAACTGGTTTCTGTAAGTAACATTTTTGAACTTGAAAATGCCGATCTTTCAGACAAGATTGTACTGTTGCATAAGGAGATAGCCAGGGAGCAAATCATGCCAAAAAATTTCGTTTTTTACAATCCGGAAGAACATCAGCGTGTAATATCTATACTGGAAAATAGTGATGTAAAAGCTATTATTTGTGCTACAGGGCATAATCCCGCTCTTGCCGGAGGCGCTTATCCCTTTCCAATGTTTGAAGATGGTGATTTTAATATACCATCTGTTTTTATGAAAGATACTGAAGGAGAAAAGCTATATAATGATCGGGGGAAAGTGGTTTTACTTGAATCCAAAGCAGAGCGTATCCCCGAAACAGCATATAATGTAACAGGCAGGAAAAGTGGTATTGCTAAAAGGCGAATTGTCATTACAGCTCATATTGATGCTAAAAAAGGTACTCCCGGAGCTATTGATAATGCTACCGGAGTAACAGTTATGCTACTCCTTTCTGAAATGCTGAAAGACTACTACGGAAAATATCCTGTTGAATTAGTTGCATTCAATGGTGAGGACTATTATGCAGCTTCAGGCCAAATGAAATATATCGAACAGAATGAAAGTAATTTTTCTAATATAATGTTGAATATCAACATTGATGGGGCCGGATACAAAATTGGGGAATCATCATTTTCATTATTCGAATTGCCTGATGATATTAAAAGTATTGTACAAAAAATTATAAAAAACAATCCGGCTATAAAGGAAGGACTTCCATGGTATCAAGGTGACCACAGTATCTTTTTGCATTATGGCTGTCCGTCAATTGCTGTTAGTTCCGGCTGGTTCATAGAAAATATGGACACCCAGGATATAACTCATACACCTAAAGATAACCTTGAAATAGTTAATTACAAGAGGATTTATGAGATAGCGTCAGCCATTTATGAGATTATAGACAACCTGAATAAATGAAGTATTTTTATCTTTTCCCGATATACAGCATAACGATTAGCGTATATGTCATTTTTTATGAGTCAGTCATTCAGACAGTTATTATAACCAAACCAGTTGCTGACCCGATATGTTACTACTTGAGTTAAATATTCAACCAGTAGGTGAATTTCAGATTAACAGACCGGAATCTCGGACCAAAGTTGTCAGTAAAGTAGTTATCGTTATAAACCAGATACAAATCAGACAGTGGTGCAAAACGCCATTGCAACCGAGAATTAGTACCAAGATTATCCCGCTGGTTGCTGTATTGGATTAATGTTGACCAAAAAAGGGATTTGCTGAATGTAATATCCAATTTTGGGCTCATCAGCCACAGATCGGCATCCGGATGAGGATTTGGCAATCGTAATCCGTCGTAATTAACTGCCAGGCTTACCGATACCCACGGTTGCATTCTATAGGAAAGATTACCTCCTGCCGAAAAACTATGCCCATTGTAAAATTGTCCGAAAGCCGACTCTGCACTATATGTAAGAAGGTTTGTCTTATTCGAGTGATAACCGGCAGATATCCGGTTAAAGTAGTACCCGTTGTTCCCCGGCAAAGGAACTCCCTCTTCCGAACGGGTAGGATCAAAGTCCTGCATAAGAAAGATATAGTTATTAGAATACTTCATTTCCAAATCAGACTTATTCTTAAACTCAACATCCCAGATCCCACTGAATTCATGATCTGTCTTTTTAAAATCATTATCGGGACGCCAGTAATTAACGGCTAAAAGTTCAAAACTGTGACGATTTATAATTCCATTAACAGGATAAAAGTTACGTTTAATACTATTACCTATTTTAAAAATCCCTGTACGGGGAACATATCCGAGGTCAGAACGAAAGTCCTGGTCGATATAAACTATTGTTGTTGCCAGGACATAGTTCCTGATGTTATATTTCAGATATGCACTGGATGAAAAATTCCCTTTTTTATCATCGGGCTGGAATGACTTGTGTAGATAAAATTTACCTATCCATACATTGTCTGCCGAGGCAAGATTATATTCAACTCCACCCACCCGGTTGTACTTATCATTACTGACAGTAAAATCATAATCTTTGAAAGTTTGCCGGTTTATCATGAAAAACCCAATATTGGAACGGGAAAATACCTTTTTCTGAAGTACAAACATCATATTGTTGTTAGAGGCTATTCCGTTTGCCGGGTCTTCTTCGGTCTGAACATTCAGGAAACCCAGCCTCCAGTCCTGATTGATCTTACCGCTGAGCCGGGCTCCGCCAATTATCCTGTTTTCAATTAAATTGCCGTCATAGTCCCTTGCCAGGCCTATCCTGCGGGAAAAAAACGGAATTACATCCACCTTATAACCAAAGCTTCCGAAAAGGTCACTATTGTCAATAAAAAATTGTCGCTTTTCGGGAAGAAAAATCTCAAACCGGGTAAGGTTTGTAAAAATATCATCAACCTCCACATTTGAAAAATCGGGATTCAGTGTGATATCCAAATTCATCCCGTTGCCAATGGCTACTTTTGCATCCCCTCCAAACCTAAACTTGTTTTTACTCACATCTGTTTCAAAATCTTTCAATGAGAGCATTGACATAAGGGATTAAGGCTATTGGAGTAGGTGATTTACCTAATGGTTTCTCAAACACCAGATCTCCCATAAAGGCAAGTGCAGACAGATTGTGATTTTGTGGAATATGCGCCCAGGCACTTTGCTCGTTCGTCTGGAAATCAAACCTGTAAAGCTGAAACCGCCAAAGGGTATCACCCTCAGTAAATTTCAGTGATGTGAAAGGAATAGCTAACTCGACAATATACTTATCGTCATGCATCTTGCTTTCAGCCTGCCATTTTATATCCCAGGTAGAGTTAAATCCTTCTGTAGTCACTCCTCCTTCAGAAAGAAAAGCCTTCCGCTGCACCCCGTATGGGGTTATGCCAAACAAAAATGCAGTGTTGCCATCTCTGAAAGTATCAAACATGATGGTGACATTATCGTTGCTGGATCCATCAAAATCGCGGCGAAGGGAGGAAACCACAAATTTGTTATCCGGCACCCCGGCGCGAATAGCTGCATAAAGGAAATGCTCGTCATACAACAACCTGATCTCCGACTGGTACTTTGCCCTGACTGAATCGGTAGGGAAAAATTGCCACAAATTCCCTGCAATATCAGCATCTCTCCAAACCGCCTCATCCATGATACCATCAATCTGTATGGGAGCTGTAATAAATTTTGCTTTAATTCTGTTTGTTGAATCCTGTCCAAAACCTGCAAAATAAAAAAGAAATATCATTATAAATAAAAAGGCTCTCTTCATCGTATTCTAAAAATTATTCAAAGGTAAATAATTACAAATTTGTCAGATAAATGTTTTCCAACATTTCAGATCTATAATCCATTCAATTGACACATAATAATAAAAAATATCATTTATAATATTTTACACTACAAAATTGAAAGTTTTTATTTAAATTGTATAGCCTTTAAAATCATTGATAAGTGTTAAGGCTATGAAGCGGGCATAATTATAAACATCTAATAGTATAATTATGATACCGATGCGTTATCTTATTTTAACGATAAAAAAATCCTCATAAAATGAACGTATTATATAAGCTTGCAGGGAGCCTTCTGTTTTTATTGGTTTTGGTAAATAATTCTTTTAGCCAGACTAACTATGCTTCCAATATTTCCACAACCGTTGGGGAGGAAAAAAAGCTTTTTATTAACTACGATATAGTTGCCAATGACGGGACTATATTTTTTAATGTTTTCTTAGAGCTGTCTTATGAAGGAAAGCCGGTTAAGTTTGATCCGCTTAATGTTTATGGGGACTACGGATTTGTGCGGTCTGCCGGTAACAAAATCATTTACTGGAATTATGAAAATGATTTTAAACTTGAAATTGATAAATTGGAAGTGAAGGTCTATGCTTTTCCTGAAAAAGAACCACAGGCAAGATTCAGGTCAACTTCTGAAACCGGTAATTTTCATGCACCGTGTAAAATTAATTTTACTAATCTATCAGAAAACAGCGATAGGTATGAATGGAATTTTGGTGATACAAATTCAGGAACTGAAAACAGTTCAACCGAAGTAAAACCTTCACATACTTATAAAGATCCGGGAAGTTATAATGTTTCCTTAACAGCATATAATACCAAGTTAGATATTAACAGCACCTTTTACGAAACTATTATCATAGAGGAAACTGAACCAACTGTTGCTGATTTTGAAATTGCTGATTTTGAAAATTTAAAAGTACGATCAGTTCCGGTGAATGTAACATTTAATAATAAGTCATCCAATGCCGACAGCTATACCTGGAATTTTGGAGATCCGAAATCAGGTGAGGGAAAAAACAGGTCAAAGGAAACTTCACCTATGCACCTTTACAATAATGCGGGCACATATAATATTGAACTTACTGCAAGTAATTCCGTAAACGGTCAATCATCAGCAAAGAACATGGAAATCACATTACAGAAATTAGTAGAAGAAGCAACTTCTGCATATGATAAACATAAAAAAATGAAAACCATCTGGCTTATCGCCACCGGTACAACAGCTGCCACCGGGATGGGGTTGATGCTCAAATCGAACAGTTTATATAATAATTATAAAACTGCAACTACGGATGCTGTTGAAATCCGGGAAAAATATGAAAAACTTGATAAAATATACCCGGCAGTCTTTGGAGCAGCCATTCTTTCAGGGGCCATGACATTTATTCAGGTTAAGAAGCAATCAAATGCCATGGCAAAACTGGAATTTGCACCAATCATTGGAAAGGACGGCGGAGAATTGACTTTAAAGTTTAATTTTTAAAAATATATACCTCTTAATCATGAAAACAAAAATATATGTTATCCTGGTTCTTTCTGTCATGATAGCAACTTCATGCAAAAGAGAGATTAATAATCCCTATGATCCGGAATGCCCCAGGGAAATTTGGACCCCGAGAAATTTTGAGGTCATCCAGCCACCTAATAAAAATTCAGTTGAATTAAGCTGGAGTCAGGATATAGTCCATATTGACGGATTTAAAATCGACCGTAAAGTTGGAAGCCTTGACTGGGCTAATGTTATCACATTGAGCAAGAACGACATAAGTTGGTCAGATAATCAGATTTCTCCCTTAGTGTTGCATCAATATCGACTATATGCCATTGCAGGAGATAACCAGAGTAACAGTGTAACTGGTGAGATAACACCTGTTTTTACCGGAGTAATTACGAACTAAACAGGTAAATATTCAAAATTCTCATCGGAAAATTGAATTTGGAATTTTAAAGACGTAACTTTAATTATTTGTTTTATATATTGTTGCATGTTATAGAAAGGAGTATCATGATGAAATTAAAAACTTTACTAATTATCAAAGCAATTGTGTGCTTGTGTCTTGGAATTCCAATCCTATTCGTCCCGAACTTTGTTTATTCTATATTTGGGGCATCACTGGCAGCAGGAGGTGTTTTTGCGGCAAGGGAATACGGAGCATCTTTGATGGGCAATTTAATGCTTACGTGGTTTGCAAGAGACTCACAGGAGTCAAAAGCCAGATGGGCTATTGTCCTTGCTTTATTTGTATATGATGCTATTGGAGTTGTGATATCCTTAATTGCCGTTTTATCCGGAGTGTTAAATCCACTTGCATGGCTGGTTGTAGCTTTATATTTGTTCCTGGCACTTGGATTCGGATATTTTCTGATTCCAGTGAAAAAATCCTCATAATGCAATTATGTTAAAAACATAATATGTCGTTATATTTTTAATTCACTTACCCGCTATTGACTCAAAGTCAAAAAGAATAAATATTACCTGAAGTGAATGATTTTCATTTTTGTTGATTAATTGTATCAAAAGCAATTTCAGATGGATGTTGTACTATTGTCTGTTTCGAAATAAGGATAATAAGCCCAATCTTTAATCCAGAAATAATTTTTATTTTCATATTTTTTAAAATCGAGCCTATACCATTTCCCCAATATTAATTTTGAACCATTTATTTTGAATGATTCCTGAAAAAACATCTACCCTGTTAGCAGTTAAAAAATCTTGAGATCCATCCAGTTTAATATAAATCAAGCTCTTACCTTGAATGAGTTTATGCTTATACAAAACTTCTATTCAATAATAAATGTACTCACCTAAAGCAACGATAAATGGTTTTTCGTCCCTGAATGCCACATTCTTAATCCAGTTCCCGGAATCATCCCTGCAAAAACTTTTGTCTGAATAGTAATCCTTTACAACAAGATTAACCTGAGAATCCATCAGAGGAAACACAGGAGTTCTTTTTTATCCTTATAGGGCATATTCCGGTATAACCTTGCCCGGCCAACAATCAGCGACAAACGGACAAGTTCTCAAATGGAACGGAACAAACTGGCTACCTGAAAATGACAATTCAGGCAGCAGCTACTGGCAGCAATCGGGAAATGATATTTATTTTAATACAGGTAAGGTAGGAATCGGGAAAATCCCTGAAACCGACCTTCGGCAGTTCCAGGTTCTGACAGACCACAAACTGGCTGTAGTAGCGGTAAACAGCAGCGACACCTATCCAGCCATTTATGCAGAGAACAATGGCTCCGGACCGGCAGCAGATTTCAGAAATAATATTCGCATATTCGATGGCACTCAGGCAGCAGGGAAAGTTCTTACCTCGGATGCTGATGGATATACTTCATGGGAAATACCCTCTGGCGGAGGTTTCACTTTGCCTTATATTGGAAGTGTAATATCCGCAGATCCGGCATTTGAAGTAATAAATAATGGTGATGGACTTGGTATTAAGGTTACAACAGTAACAGCCCCCGGGATTTTTAGCACAACTCTTTCTTCAACAGGAAGGGCATTATTTGGATTAGCTTCTGCAGCCACAGGTAATAATCATGGAGTCTACGGAATTTCAAATTCAACAACTGGCAGGGGAGTTACCGGATGGGCTCCAGCTTCCACCGGAATGGCTATAGGTGTTGTAGGAATTACAGAATCAAATGAAGGAGCAGGAGTATATGGACTTGCTACACAATCTACCGGCACCTCCATTGGTGTCAAAGGTATGGTTTCGTCTGATACCGGCTATTCCGGCTACTTTGAAGGTGGTAAATTTTATGTGAGTGGTAATGTTGGGATTGGTAATCATTATCCTGCATATAAACTTGATGTGAAAGGGGACAGCCGGATTCAACTTACAAAGACTACCGGTCAATGGATTGCCATGCGCACAGACGGGGATTTTCTTGATTTTTCATTTTCAGGACATAACCTTGTAATAAAAAGTGAAAATAAGGATGAAAATATTCTTCTTAATCCCGCATCAACTAATAAAGTGGGAATTCGCACCTGGACACCTCAATACGATTTGGATGTTAACGGAAATATTCGTGTAATTGGGGAGATATATTATGGTGGTTCAACAACCGGCACTACAACAACAAAATACACTAAACCGGATTATGTATTTGATAATAAGTATAAGCTATTCAAGATTGAGGAGGTAGAAAAATTTATTGAAAAAGAAAATCATCTGCCGTGGATTACCTCTGCAAAAAAAGAAAAAGAGGAAAACGGACATGTTATTGATATGACCAGAATGGCATTTGAAACACTGGAATCAGTCGAAAACCTGCAGCTTCAACTGATAGGGCAGCAAAAACAGATAAGGGAACTGAAAGCAGAAAATAACCAGTTAAAATATAGGTTGGAGAAGCTTGAACAACTTGTCGGAGAAAGTGCCTATAAATAGTATTAGGAATATATTAAAGAATAGGTCTTTTTTAATGATAAATACGAATAAGACAAAACAAAAGAAATAAATATTATGAAAATAAAATCGTACAAAGAATTACGTTGGGTCCTCCGGGTATTAAGTGGTTTAATAATTGTATTTTCTTTGTTAATGTTTATTGGTGAAACTTTTTTTGGTGAAAATCCCGGTAAACCTTTGACCGCTAACGCTATTTTACAATTATCTGTTGCGGGAGCAGGTCTTATAGGGCTTGGACTTGCATGGAAATGGGAGTTACCAGGAGGTATCATTTCAGTGATTGCTTTTATTATGTTAGCTATAATAAATCCGATGGTACTGCAATATACCCTGCTTCTTATTTGGCCACTTACCGCCATATTATTTATTGTGCTGTGGGTGATTAGCAGAAAAAAAATGCAAGGAATAAATGAATTATAAAACAGACAATAATAAAGAAACCCAGCCTACGGAGTTTTCACTATAAAGAAATATTATTTAGTTTTGGATTACAGACAACATAGTTGACTGTCATTGTAAAAAACGACACAACAAAACGAAGCAGAGAAGTAAAAAATAAACAATAATGCGAAAATTATCACTTTTCATAGCGACAAGTTTGGACGGTTACATTGCTAAGCCAAATGACGACCTAAGTTTTCTGAAATTAGTTGAAAATGAAGGAGAAGATTACGGTTATGCAGAATTTATGGCAAATATTGACACAATAATTCTTGGGAGAAAAACTTATGATTATGTGATTAAACAAATCGGCTCATCTCATTACGACAATGGGCAACGAGATGTTTATGTCATAACAAGAACTGAAAGGCCTTCAGCAGGTAGAACGATTTTCTATACAAGAAACATTTCCCAACTTGTCAACCGACTAAAGTCTGAAAAAGGAAAAAGTATTTATTGTGACGGAGGTGCAGAAGTAATAAATGAACTATTGAAGCACGATTTAATAGACGAGTTTATAATTTCGGTTATACCAATTTTATTAGGTGATGGAACAAGACTTTTTAAAGACGGAAGACCTGAACAGACACTTGAATTTATAACAGTAAAAACATTTGAATCGGGATTGACACAACTCCATTACAAACGAAAAAAAACAAACAACGAACCACCAACATTGTATATGAGTAAAAAGGGCTGAACTGCTAAAAATGAGCATTTTTGCTACTAATTAATTTTTCGGTAAGAGGACAGTGAAACGTTCCGAAATCAGCACTACACTTATACTTGAAAGTTAGCGTTCATTTTAAAAGACAAACAATTAGCATGATTGAGAGACTTAAGATATTCAAAAATAAATTATGGGTATTAATGTTTGTATCCTTTGCGGTATCCTATCTTGGTGGACAAGATGCAATTACTTCAACAATTCTATATAATAAGTTGGATTTGACTAATCCAATCAATTTTCGAATCGAGGACAAATACAATAAAAAAGAAAACGGACAGAGTTTCCCTGACTTGAATTTTAGAGGGAAAATTGTAGGAACAGATGATGAAAAAGAAATTAAAGTTAGTAAAGGAGATTTTGACAAACATGAGGTTGGTCAAATCATAAAAGTTTATAAAACAAAATCGGACGAATTTATGACAGAACATGAAATTGACAATCAAGGAATAATTCATTTTGGAGAAACGGGATTTTCATTTGTGTTTATTCCGACCTCTATCTTTTTCGTAATAGGACTTTTTTCGATGATAGTCATTTTAAAAAAATAAAAAGAAACGAAACGCTAATAAATAGGTGGTATATTTATTGCTAATACAGTGCTGTTTTCCGCGTTTTGCAATATAAAAATCTTTTATGACTTGATAGAAAGTGAATCTAAATCGACAACTAACCATATAGCCAAACCGTTGTATTGTAACAACAATTTAATTCGATAATTTTAATAAAAATAATAAGATATGGCAACTATTTTAAAATCTGATGAAAGAGAATTTCAGGAGAGTCCGAATAAAATTGACAACTACAGGATATTTACAGATATTTCAAGAATAAAAAAGGGAGTTAATCCTGAAAATCTGAACTTTGATTTAAGACAATTAAATCCTGACCAATATTCGGCCCCATTTCATTTTCACAGATACGCAGAAGAATTGTTTTTAATAATTTCTGGTTCGGCAACATTAAGAACTCCAAATGGATTGGAAATTGTTAATAGTGGCGACTTGATTTTTTTTGAAAAAGGGAAAACAGGAGCACACCAACTGTATAATCACACTAATAAATCATGTATTTATTTGGATATTAGAACTTATATTGGATATGATATAGCTGAGTATCCTGATTCTGACAAAATTTTGATTGCTCCGTCATTTGAGATTTACAATAAAAATTCACAAATGAGCTATTTCGATGGGGAGACAAAAATAAAAGATAAGTGGAAAGAAATTGTTTAATTTTCTATATTTCAAGCCAAAAAATTGTTTTATCAGTTAAAATCTATACTTTTGGCCGCGATTTTGTAAGTTTTAAAAAAATATTTTAAATTTAAGCAAAAATCAATCTGCTATGGCAATTGCAATTAAATCCATACCAACATTAAAAGAGAAAGAAGCAAAAGCTTTCAATAAAAAAGCGGAAGTCACTTTTTCTCATCGGGCTACTGTTGATTTTAGCGAACAGGTTAAGTCCGCTAATGTTATATTGCAAAAAGCTAAACTGCGCTAAAATTAATTACCCTTGGGCTTTTTATCCGAAAAATGCACTTTTACAACTTTTTCTCAGGATGTAATTGAATCTTCCGCTGATTTTGATTGTGGTCATGTTGACCTAAATGATTTTTTCAGAAATGATTGCATTGATTATTCATCGCAACTTTTAGGAAAGTCATATTGTTTTTTACTGGATGAAGACCCAACACAATTTGTTTGTGCTTTTACTGTATCGAATGATAGTATCAAAACAAATACGCTACCCAATAGCAGGAAGAAAAAAGTAAACAAGAAAATTCCCCGGGCAAAGCACTTCAACAGCTATCCGGCTGTTTTAATTGGTCGTTTAGGTGTAAATAAAGTATTCAAACATAAGGGCGTGGGGCGTGAGTTAATGGATTTTATAAAATCATGGTTCATTGACCCCTATAATAAAACAGGTTGTCGTTTTATAGTTATAGATTCATATAATGAGGAAGAGCCAATTAATTACT
>JAAYJR010000569.1 GCA_012522835.1 Bacteroidales bacterium | reverse complement strand
TATTCATAAGTGAGAGGGTTTGTTCGTGGTCTGCTTCAGTTTCACTGCAGAATCCGGTAAATATATCGGTTGAGAGTCCGCAGTCCGGCATAACCGACCTGATAGCTGCAATTCTGTCGAGGTACCACTCCCTGTCATATTTCCTGTTCATCAGTTTAAGTATCCGTGAACTGCCTGACTGCACCGGCAGATGAATATGTTTACAAATATTAGGATATTGTGCCATCGTTAAGAGTACTTTATCCGACATATCTTTTGGGTGTGAAGTGGTGAAGCGAATTCTCATATTTGGGGTATGTTGTGCAGTCTTTTCCAGCAGGTCCCAAAACCTGACAGGCTTTCTTGTTCCTTCAGCCATCCATTTGTACGAATTCACATTCTGTCCGAGCAGGGTTACCTCTTTATAGTTTTTTTTATAAAGGTCACCAGCTTCATTTAAAATATCCTGTGGATCACGGCTTCTTTCCCTTCCCCGGGTATAAGGGACAATGCAGTAAGTACAAAAATTATTACACCCTCTTGTGATGCTGACAAATCCGGAAATTGCTTTATCGCCCATCCTTACGGGTGTTATTTTGTCGTAAGTCTCAACTGTTGAGAGTTCTGTGTTGAGAGCTATTTCTCCGGATTCAGCCTTGCTAATCAGAAATGGAAGGTCGCGGTATGAGTCAGGTCCGGCAACAATATCTACAGTCTCCTTTTCAAGAAATTGTTCCCCAACTCTTTCTGCCATGCATCCAAGTATTCCAATCAAAAGATCTTTCTTTTTTTTCCTGATGGCATTATAGTGATCTATTCTCCCCCAGATCCTCTGTTCGGCGTTATCGCGCACAGAGCATGTATTTATAAATATAATATCTGCCTCGTCAGGAGTTTTGGCCAGCTGATAATTATGTTCCTGCAGGATTGCAGCAACTACTTCACTGTCAGCTATATTCATCTGACAGCCATAAGTTTCTATGAATAATTTTTTTGTTTTCATCTTTTAACAGGGGCAAAGGTAGTGCATTTTAATGAATCAGAACTGTCCGATTTTTATTTTGATTTACTCTCAGTTTGGTTCATTTTTGTATTTTTAGGCATAAATTAAAAAATCCGTATTATGTCAGGACATAGCAAATGGTCGACCATTAAAAGAAAAAAGGGGGCAGCTGATTCGAAACGTTCAAAGATTTTTTCAAAGCTGTCGAAAGAGATAACTGTTGCTGCGAAAATCGGTGGACCAGACATTGATGCTAATTCACGATTACGTCTGGCAGTGCAGAATGCTAAAGGCCAGAATATGTCAAAAGATGTAATCGACCGGGCTATCAGTAAGGCAGATAAAGATACTTCAAATTTTGCAGAGATGACTTTTGAAGGTTACGGACCGGGAGGAATTGCTGTCTTTGTTGAGTGTTTATCAGATAATAATAACCGGACAGTAGGAAGTGTAAGGTCAATTTTTTCAAAAAATAATGGACATCTGGGTACCAATGGATCAGTTGCCTATCTTTTCGATACCAAAGGAATATTTGTAATACCGGCAAATAAAATTCCGGATCGTGAGATGTTTGAACTGGAAATAATTGATGCGGGCGCTGAAGAGATTGAGGAGAATGACAATTTTTTTGAGATAACATCTGCCCTCGAAGATTTCGGGAGTGTTTCCTCAAAGCTTGAAGAGCTGGGCATTGAAGCAGAGAGCCAGGGCCTTCAGCGTATTCCGGCAACCTCAGTTACACTTGATGTTGAGGAGGCAAAAAAGGTGTTGCGCCTGGTGGAACGACTGGAAGAGGATGATGATGTACAAAACGTGTTTCACAACCTTGAGATTACTCCGGAACTGGAATTAGCACTTGCAGAAGAGTAAATTACCAGAACCAAATATCAAAGGAATGCTAAGCTTATATTTTAAACAATTGATTTCAAAAGCTGTTGTTATTTTTAAAGGTATTTTAATTTATATTTGCAAAAATTAAGGCAAAGATGAAGTCATTTTTTTTATTCATATCAGGATTATTTATCTGTCAGTTTATTGCAGGACAGTCAATATCTTTTGATATGAATGACAATATTGAAATTGATTCCATTACAACAGAAACTGATTTCATGGATATTATCAGTACAATAGATATCAGACAGGATATCCGGCTTGAGAGGATGTTGGAATGGCATATTAAAAATAACAAAAAACTTGACGGTATTGACGGATATCGTGTTGAAATTTTTTTCAGTTCTGCGATGAATGCCAGAGAGAGGGCCCTGGAAATAAAAAAGGAATTTTTATCCAGTTATCCTGATCATAACGTTCATATATTATTTAGTGCCCCAAATTTTAAAGTGAGAGTTGGTGACTTCAGAACTAAAAATGAGGCATTGAAACTGTATAAGAAGATACAAAAAGATTATCCCGGAGCTTTTATTGTCCCGGATATTATTGATTTCCCGATGCTGAAATAAGACAATTATGAGTGATCCTGTTAAGCATGAATGTGGCATAGCTCTTATACGCTTACTTAAACCTTTATCTTATTACAGGCAAAAATACGGAACCTGGAAATACGGGCTAGATAAACTTGACCTGCTTATGGAGAAGCAACATAACAGAGGCCAGGATGGTGCAGGAATTGTGTGTGTAAAAGATCATCTGAAACCAGGCTCTGCTTATATAAACAGGTATCGTTCAGTTGACGCCAATCCTATAATTGATGTTTTTAATAAGGTCTGGAAACCTTTGAAAAAAGCTGTAGTTAAGGGAGTTGACATAGAGGACAGTGATTGGGCTTATGAGAATTATCCTTTTGCCGGCGAGTTATATCTCGGGCACCTCAGGTATGGTACCTTTGGAAAAAACAGTGTTGAATTTGTTCATCCGGTTATGAGGCAGAATAACTGGAAATCAAGGAACCTGGTGCTGGCAGGGAATTTTAACCTTACCAACACCGATGAACTTTTTGATGTTCTCATCGGTCTTGGACAACATCCCAAAGCCTATACCGATACCGTTACAATACTCGAAAAGGCCGGACATTTTCTGGACGAAGAAAATCAGGTCCTGTTTAGAAAATATAAGAACGAGGGATACAAAAACAATGAAATATCCCCTCTGATAGAAAAAAACCTGGATATCAGGAATATTCTGGAGAGAGCTTCAAAAGACTGGGATGGCGGTTATGCTATAGCAGGTATTATAGGACATGGCGATGCTTTTGTCATGCGTGATCCCTGGGGTATAAGATCTGCTTATTATTATCATGATGATGAGATTGTTGTAGTTGCCTCCGAAAGGGCTGTTATTCAGACAGCTATGAATGTCCGGTGGGAACAGGTAAAAGAGGTAAACCCGGGTGAAGCTGTCATCGTCAAAAAGAAAGGGGAGATCAGTAGCCGGATAGTAAGGCCACCACAGGCAAAAACTTCATGTTCATTTGAAAGAATTTATTTTTCAAGGGGAAGCGATAAGAATATATATCAGGAGCGCAAAGAGCTGGGCAGGCTTATTAGCTCCCTTGTTCTGGAAGCTGTTAATTTTGACCTCGTTAATACTGTTTTTTCCTTTATACCAAATACTGCTGAAACAGCTTTTTACGGTATGATAGAAGGTATACGCGATCATTTTACTGATTGGAAAATCAATCAGTTGCTTAAAAAGAAAAGACAGCTGACTGAAGAACAGATCAGAAGTATTATCACTATAGAGCCACGTATTGAAAAGATAGCCATTAAGGATGTAAAACTCAGGACATTTATCACTGATGTTGCCAGCCGAAAAGACCTTGTTGAGCATGTTTATGATGTTACCTACGGAGTTGTCAGGGAAAACCGGGATACACTTGTGGTAATCGATGACTCAATTGTAAGGGGAACAACCTTGAAAAACAGTATTCTTAAGATACTGGGACGGTTAAAACCAAGGAAAATTGTTGTTGTCTCATCAGCGCCCCAGATTCGATACCCCGACTGCTATGGAATAGATATGACCCAACTGGAAAAATTTATTGCTTTCAATGCAGCGATAGACTTGTTGGAGGAATCCGGTAAAGGTTATGTGATAAATGATGTTTACAGAAAATGCAAGGAACAGGAAAATCTTCCCAAGGAGCAGATGGTTAATCATGTACATGATATTTACAGCTCTTTTTCTCCTGAGCAGATATCCCAAAGGATTGCCAGGCTTCTCAAACCCGATGAGTGCAGTGCTGAAGTGGAAATTGTATTTCAATCGGTTGAAAACCTGCATAAAGCATGTCCTGATGATACGGGTGACTGGTACTTCACTGGCAATTATCCTACCCCCGGTGGTAACAGGGTTGTAAATTCTTCATTCATAAATTATATAGAAGGTAAAGACAGCCGCGCATATTAAGTCTTAAAATCGAACAAACCGGCGGCCACATTTTCAGGCCATTCTCTTTAAAGTTCAACTCTGTTAATATTTATATCCTGCCAGATATAAGATGATATTCAATATTATATAGGTGAGTATAATCAGGGGAAGCCCGTATATTTTCAGGAATATTAGCAGTATAACAGTTAAAGCGATGAATAGATACCGGTACCAGTTATCATTCAATGTTAAATTTTTGAATTTAAGAGAGAACATGGGCACACTAATTATCATCATGCCTGAAGTAAATAGTCCTAAAATCATAAGATTTTGTGTAGAATAGACCAAATTAAAAAAATCCTGGCAGCGTGGTATAGCAGGCATCATACCCATTGCTGCCCAGAATATTCCATTTGATGGTATTGGCAGTCCCCTGAAAAAAGGCTCATCAGACTGAAAAGCATTAAACCTGGCTAAACGCAAAGCACCTGCTACAGGCATCAGGCAGGCAGTAAACAATATTAACCACTGGTCCCATCCTGCAGCAATTTCATAAAGGGGCATATTTTTGTCAAATAGTGAAAATTCCAGTAATGTGAAGAGGATAGAGGCAGGAGCCACACCGAAAGAGACCAGGTCAGCCAGCGAATCAAGGTTTTTCCCAATCTCGGAGTATGCGTTTAGCAAACGAGCTGCCATGCCATCGAGGAAGTCAAGCACCGCAGCAATACAAATAAAAATACCAGCCAGTGTAAGATGGCCGTCAATGGCAAAGAACAGTGCTATTATACCTGAAACCAGGTTAAGGGAGGTAATAATATTGGGTATCTGTTTTAATACCAGTTTCATTTTTTTCTGTTAAGTGATGCAATAACAGTCTGTCCTGCTACTGATTTGTCATGCAGTTTGACGTTAATATTGGCATTTGTTGGCAAAATGAGGTCAACCCGCGATCCGAACCTGATAAAACCATATTCCTGTCCCTGCACCACTGCATCTCCATTCTTTTTGTATGTGACTATCCTCCGGGCTACAGTCCCTGCAATCTGGCGTGCCATTATAACGGTGCCGTCAGATAACCTGAAAACGGTTGAGCAGCGTTCATTTTTTTCAGAAGATTTTTTAACGAGCGCAGGATAATATGCGCCTGGTTTATGATTCTTATATATAACTGTACCTGAAGCAGGTGCCAGATTTTGGTGAACGTTGAAAACAGACATAAAAATGGATACCTGGATACGCTCATCGTTGAAAAATTCCTTTTCGAATATTTTTATGATTTCAACTATCTCTCCATCTGCAGGAGCCAGGATATTTCTTTCATTTTTTTCTATTTCCCTTTCCGGTACACGAAAGAAAAATAGTGTCAACCCGGCCAGAAAGAGTGAACCGGCCATCAGGAAATAATAGATCAGATATTCTTTTAATGTAAAATAGATCAGAATATCAACAATCGTAATTGCCAAAAAGGCATAAGGAATTATTTTTCGTCCTTCTCTATGAATTTGCATAATTTATAAATTACCGGAAAATATTAACCATACATACACCACAGGGATCACAAAAAGCAGACTGTCTAACCGATCCAGTAATCCACCGTGCCCGGGCAGGATCGTACCTGAATCTTTGACGTTTATCCGTCGTTTAATAACAGACTCAAAAAGGTCTCCCAATGTGCCAAAGATAACTGTCAGGATTGAAATAATCAACCAGTTCATTATTTCATATTCTGCAAATATCACTGAATTTAATGTTCCCATTATGAGAGCTGCTGTTGTTCCGCCGATCACTCCTTCCCATGACTTATTCGGAGAAATTTTTTTATTTATCTTATGTTTTCCGAAGGCTGTTCCTGAGAGATATGCTGTTGTATCATAAACCCATATAATGAAAAGTACACCTATTAGTATTGACGGGCTATATTCAGCAATTGCCGGGTACCCGGGGTAAACAATAAAATTGAGCAGGCTGAATGGGATTGCCACATATATAAAACCTGTAAATGTAACTGCACTATTTTGGAGAATTGCATTTTTATCGCTGAATACCTCATACAGGAAAATAAATGTCAGCGCAGGTATAAAGAGAAGAAAAGATTTTGCAGGTAACAAATTATTCACCATGCCAAAGCAGACCAAAAAAAGCAGCATTCCTACAGAGAGACCTGTAATTTTTCTTGGTGAGCTTCCAGCTTTTTCAACCAGATTGTAAAATTCAAACTGTGTAAAAAAGAGAAGCACTCCATATATAACGACAAACAATACCGGATGAAATGCAGCACCAGCCAGCATCAACAAGGCATATACACATCCGGATAATAATCGTTTGGTAAAGTTATTCAATTCTTCAGCTCTTTTAAAAGTTCCAGTGCTCTTTGTTCATACAGTTCATCCACATATACGATAAAATTACCAAACGATTGGTAAGCACTGTCGTGTTGATTCATTACAACTGCTTTTATGCCTTCATTTTCAAGTATATCTCTTGCAATTGCAGCTTTATATTCATGCGCTGTAAGAAACACTTCTTTCCATCCTTTTTCCATTTTTCCGATTTACAATTATGCTGAATTCACTTCAGGTTCAGGATCTTCCTCATTTATTATTTCACTGACTTTCCCCGGTGCCCCTTTCTCAGTTTCCTGATCACTATTTGAATCTATCAGTTTTTTATCCCATGGCCTTTTCCCGAAAATATTTTCCAGGTCTTCACTGAAAATCACCTCTCGTTCAAGAAGTAAATCTGCAAGTTTCTTATGGCCATCAGAGTTTTCCTTTAAGATTTTTTTTGCACGGATATGTTGACTGTCGATAATTATTTTAACCTCTTCATCAATTAATTCCGCTGTTTTTTCGCTATATGGTTTTGTAAATGAATAATCTGATTGCCCAGTTGAGTCGTAGTAGCTGACATTACCCACTTTTTCACTCATCCCGAAATAGCTTACCATTGCATAAGCCTGTTTTGTAATTTTTTCAAGGTCATTTTGAGCTCCGGAGGAAATTCTTCCGAAAATAATTTCCTCAGCTGCCCTGCCACCGAGTGCGGAACACATCTCATCCAGAAGTTGTTCTTTTGTTGTAATTGACCTTTCTTCAGGCAGGTACCATGCCGCCCCCAGAGCTTTTCCCCTGGGAACTATTGTTACCTTTACCAGGGGATGGGCATGTTCAAGCAACCAGCTTATAGTAGCATGCCCTGCCTCATGATAGGCTATAGTCTTTTTCTCTTCTTTTGAAATAATTTTATTCTTCTTTTCCAGTCCACCGACTATTCTGTCAACTGCATCCAGAAAATCCTGTTTAGTAACTGATTCCCTGTTTCTTCTGGCTGCAATAAGGGCTGACTCGTTACATACATTGGCAATATCGGCACCGGAGAAACCAGGCGTCTGCTTTGCCAGGAAGTCAACTTTAAC
This sequence comes from Bacteroidales bacterium, assembly GCA_012522835.1. Lineage (GTDB taxonomy): Bacteria > Bacteroidota > Bacteroidia > Bacteroidales > Prolixibacteraceae > JAAYJR01. The sequence goes on along the minus strand of JAAYJR010000569.1, from coordinate 7,020 downwards.
ATCATTACCTAATTTTAACGGGCGAAGGTGTACCTTAAATATTTCTCCTCTCTCTTTGAGATCAGGTAATTCAACATGTATCTGCCTGTCGAACCTGCCGGCCCTCATCAGGGCACGGTCGAGAACGTCAGCACGGTTTGTTGCTGCCAGAATTATCACTCCGCTGTTGGTGTCGAAGCCATCCATTTCAGTAAGAAGCTGGTTGAGTGTATTTTCCCTTTCATCGTTGGATCCAAAATTAGGATTTCTGCCCCGTGACCTGCCTATAGCATCAATTTCATCTATAAAAACTATGCAGGGGGCCTTTTCTTTCGCTTGTTTAAACAGATCGCGAACGCGTGATGCGCCGACACCTACAAACATCTCAACAAAATCAGAACCTGACATTGAAAAGAACGGGACATTTGCTTCTCCTGCTACCGCTTTGGCCAGTAATGTTTTACCTGTTCCCGGAGGGCCTACTAAAAGTGCTCCTTTAGGAATTTTGCCACCCAGTTTAGTGAATTTAACAGGATTCCTCAGAAACTCCACTATCTCTTCTACCTCCTGCTTGGCTTCTGCCAGTCCTGCAACATCTTTAAATGAGGTTGAGACTTTCTGATCTTTATCGAAGATTTTTGCCTGTGATTTTCCCACATTGAAAATTCCTCCTGCACCACCTCCTGCACCACGGCTCATTCTTTTGAATATCCACCACCAGAGCAGTATGATCAGTACAAAAGGCCCGATAGTCCATAATATTTCACTTGCCCAGTTGCGTTCCTCTTTATATTCAGGAAGTATTTCCATGTCTGTACCCTCTTGTGCTTCACGCAGATTGCGCTCAAAGGTCTCAACAGAGCCAATTGTAAAAGAGAAATGGGGACCTTCGCTGTTTGGGTGAGTATAACTTTCGCTGAATTGTGGTTCATATTTTTGAAGGCTGTTTTGTTTGATGTAAATATTAGCCTTTTTTTCATTGACAACTACAATACGCTCAATGTCATTTTCCGCAAGCATTTTTGATTTTACCTCACTCCAGTTAGTATCAACCGGCCTGGTACTGGTGTTCAGATAATATTGTACCAAAATGAATAAAACAGCGATTATTCCATAGATCCAATACAGATTGAACCTGGGGTTCTTTTTATCATTTTTTTTCTTTCCTCCCTTATCAAATAGCGGATTGGGAGGAGTTTTCTCGTTTTTTTTATCCTCTTCCATATTATTTTCTATATTTCCGAATTTATAATTATCGATTTTGCATCAGCCCATAATCCTTCAAGGTTATAAAAATGTCTTGTCCTTTCATGAAATACGTGAACAACAATATCTCCATAATCAAGCAAAATCCATAATGAATTATTATATCCTTCAGAATGCCAGGCTTTTAAATTTGTCATTTTCTCGACAGTCTCTTCAACAGACCGGCCAATCGAACTCACCTGTGTTACAGAGGTGCCATGACATATTATAAAAAAACCACATTCAGTATGTTTAATCGTATTTAAGTCAATTATTATGATCTCTTTACCTTTAATTTTTTTTATCCCTTCCAGGATCGCTTCTTTTAAATTATTAATTTCCTCTTTCCCGTTCATAAAAAACTTTTAGTCTTACAAAGATATATTTTTTGAGTCACTTCTTTTTTTAATTTTATTAGGTTTGTGATTTCCAGCTTAAAATGGAAAGTTAAACATTTTATATAAATGGACAAAAAAGCCGAACATCTGATTATTTTACCTGAAACCGATTCTTCCAATAACTATGCCATAAGGTTGATCCGGAATAATACTGCCGTACATGGAACAATAGTTCTGGCACTTTGGCAGAAGGAAGGAAAAGGCCAGCGGGGAAACCGGTGGATCAGTGAACCAAATATTAATCTCCTGGCAAGCATTATTATATTTCCGGGATTTCTTGCAGTGGCTAAACAGTTCTATTTATCAAAGATAACAAGTCTGGCTATTCTGGATTTTTTAAAGCAGGAAACAACTGGTGTTTCGATTAAATGGCCTAATGATATATATTGCGGAAATAAAAAAATCTGCGGGATTCTGATTGAGAATATGATCCAGGGTGACTATTTATTCGCTTCTGTAGCAGGAATAGGGTTGAATTTAAACCAGGCTGAGTTCAGTAATGAACTGCCTAATCCTGTGTCCCTTAAATTATTAACAGGGAAGGATTATCAGGTTAAGGATGTTCTTGAACGCATCAGGCAAATCTTTTTTAAACATTATAGCAGGCTGGAAGCAGGTTTTTACAAAGAAATAGATGATAAATACTTTGCCGCACTGTATAAAAGGGGGGAGTGGTGCTGTTTCAGAGAGGAGAAGAGGGTTTTTGAAGCCATGATCAGAGGCATTGGCAGCTACGGACAGCTTATTATTGAAGACCGTAGCGGCACAGTTTCAGAATATATGTTCGGGGAGATCGAACTGATTAATAACTGTAGTTAATGATATGGCAGACTGGACAGGGTTTCAGCGAGCTGGTTGATACCTTCATTCAGTTTTTCACCAACCATCATCTTAATCATCATGCTAAGGTCTGCGTGCAGGGTGAGCCTCATTTTTGTCTGAAAAGGTGTTACCGGAAGAAGTTGTATCCAGAAGACCAGGCTCAGTGGCAGAGTTCCAGAGCTTTCAACTTTAATAGTTTTATACGGTTCGCGTTTTACGATATCTATACGGGCTAAACCAAGACCTGTAATGTTAAATTTACAGGAATCACGGTCTGATTCAAAATCTGTTATCTTTATCTGAGGAACCTGTTGTGTGATTTTTTCTATCAATCCAGTGTTAAGATATGATGAGAGGTTCTCAAAATTTGAAAGATAATCAAAGACTAATTGCTGATTATGTTCTATGAGTTTTGTGTCACTTACGTATTTGCTGATGCTCATAAATTTAATTTTTTCCCCAATGGGCCGGATCTTTTCGCCACTCCATTAGTGTGTTAATCTGCTCTTCAGTAATTTTTCCTGCCTTTAATGACTCCTGTATCAATACCTGATAGTTGCTCAGAGGAGTCAGTTCAATATTTGCCTGTTTAAACTTATCACTGGCTACATCAAAATTATATGTAAAAATTGACAACATTCCCGTTACATATGCACCGAACCCGTTTATAGCCTCTGCTGCCTTAAGACTGCTGTCGCCGGTGGAGATAAGATCCTCGATCACAACCACTTTTTGTTTTGGCTTAAGTTCACCTTCAATAAGATTTTCCAGTCCGTGGCCTTTGGGTTTGGAACGGACATAAATAAAAGGCAATCCAAGCTTGTCCGCTACTAACACTCCGTGTGCAATTGCCCCGGTTGCCACCCCTGCAATAACTTCAGCTGAGGGATATTTATTTCGAATAATTTCAGCAAATTTGTTGCAGATTAATGAACGGGCCGAGGGATAAGACAATATCTTGCGGTTATCACAATATATTGGTGATTTCCAGCCGGATGCCCAGGTAAAAGGGTTGACAGGCTGTATTTTGACTGCCTCTATTTCCAACAGTTTATTGGCAACTTCAATTTGTGTACGTTCCATTATTTTAATTGTTGTTAAATGGTATGAAGCAAATGTATAAAGTTTTTTTTAATGAGCGCTTAATAAGAATTTGTCCGAAGGGAAAAATAGTAAAAAATCTTCCTTATGTTATTTTTAATGCATCATCAGCTGCCGGTGATATTAAGAACTGGTTTGCATCCTTCATCAAAAATGATATAAATGAGATTTTGCTAATACACCCTGAACCTGATATGTTCTTAAAAATTTTCAGGTCTGCCTTTAAAGAGATACCTGCTGCCGGGGGAGTGGTTTTTTCAGGTAAGATGGTGTTATTTATATACAGAAACGGAAAATGGGATCTGCCAAAAGGTAAAATTGATACCGGGGAGAAACCTGAAGAAGCTGCTATTCGTGAAGTTGCAGAAGAGTGCGGAATATACGGACATAAAATTGTTAAACCTTTGATGTCAACATTCCACATTTATTCCCTCCCGTCAGTTGATTCAAAAAATCAGTGGATCTTTAAAGAAACATACTGGTTTGAAATGGACTATAACGGTCCGTTGGCAGGAGTGCCTCAGAGTGGTGAGGGTATTACTGAAGTACGGTGGATCCATACGGATGACTTAAAAGAAGTTTTCGGAAACACTTATGAAAATTTGAAACTTCTTCTTAAAACCAGTTACGGCAATTTAAAAGTTCCTGGCTCAGCTAATTAATTTTTTTTGCTTCAAAAAGCTTTTTTTGAAGAAAATTTCCGAACTGTTGCTCAAAACCATCAAGAGGGGCTTTGGCCTGTTTAAAAACAATATGATGTTTTTCGTTAAGCAGGAAACACTGGGGGAATGATTTGATACGGTATGTTTCTGAAAATATTCCATTCTCATCCACCAGGTGTATCCCTGGTATTTGTTGCCTGTCGAGAAATATTTTCATTTCAATGAGATCGCTTTTTTTGATAATTACAATTATGTCCAGGTGTTTACTGAATGTTTCCTCAATTTTTTGCAGATACTTAAGTTGTTCTCTGCAAATGACCATTTCCGTATCGGCAAATACGAGATATTTGTATTTACCATTTTCAGTATCAGTGCACACCCTTTCACCATCAGTATTTTTAAGGCATATTACCGGAGCTGCGTAACCAGGGTTAAGAAATTTTAACTTTTTAAGTAAATTGGCTGATATCGTCCGGATCCTGTTTTCTTTATTGTCTGAAAAATAGCCGGATGAGATCATTTTTATGATTGCCTTTTCAGGTATCTCTCCTGAATAGAAGACATCATGAAACATCTTTAAAAGTGCAAGATATTTTATTGGCCCTTTTAATTTATATTTATTCTCTGCCAGGTTAATGAAGAATCCAGTGTTTGCATTAAAGGCTGCCAGTTTTATATCTTCATTATTAACTACACCAAGTTCCAGGCTAAGTTTATTTGCAAATGTTTTATCGAAAAGCTCCAAAAATGAGGGTTGATCCCAATATATTTGATTAACAGAATTAAATGTTTCAGATAATTCCCACGGGGATTGCCTTAAAACATCCATTTCAACTGCTTTCAGTTTTAACTGTTTATGAACGTTGAATATTTCAGAAGATTCCGAATGAAATATTTTGTCCATGTTAATTTTAAGTGAATCAAATGCATCTTTTGACTGGTTTAAATAGAGGTTAGTGAAATTTTTGTCGGTCATTTTGTTTAATTCAGTATCATATTCTGATATCTGGTCATTCAATTGATCTCTATTTGAGGTTAAAAACCAAAATTCCACAGGTTCAAAATAGGGATTTTTACTTTCGGTGAATGATTTTTCCCTTAATGGGGGAAGCAGAAGGTCTGTTGTTTTTTCAGGTTCAAGGATGAGGATACCCCTGTATATACCGAAATCACAATACAGGCAGGTAGTTGTACTGATATTTATTTCAGTCTTGAAACGTCCTTCGTGGTCTGCTTTCAGAGAAAAAAGATTGATTTTTTCCCTGGTAACGGGATCGCTGTATTTATAAAACCTCAACTCTTTTCCTGAGTATTCTTTATTCTGTCCCCGGATTATTGTTGCTGATACAGGAAGATTTAATATGACTGTCAGGATTAAACCAAAAAGAAGTTGCATCGCAGGACAATTATTTTTTTGTTTCTGGTTTAAATTCATCTAAATCCAGGCCTTTGGGCAGAAACATGCTTGCATCACCGCCGTGGAATACTATGTCCCTGATAATTGTGGCATTGACAGGTGTATGCTCGGGAAGTGTAAGTAAAAAGATTGTTTCAATTTCAGGATGCATCTTTTTATTAACCTGCGCTATGGCACGTTCATATTCAAAATCGGAGGAGGTCCGTAACCCACGGAGTATATATCGGGCCCCGACCTCCTTGCAAAAATCCACAGTCAGGCCTTCGTGCACTCTTACTTCAATTTTTTTCTCATTTTGAAAAACCTGGTTAATCCATTTAACCCTTTTTTCAAGTGAGAAAAATGATTTTTTGTTGGCATTAAATCCAACCATAATGATTATTTTATCAAACATTGGCAGTGCCCGCCTCACAATTGACTCATGTCCTATAGTAAACGGATCGAAGGATCCAGGGAATATGGCTGATTTATCCATAACTTTTTTTCAAATTTACAGAATAAATATGGTTTTTTAGTTTTTCAACAATATTGTTTGGTTGTTTCAACGCAGGGAAGATTAAGTTTATTGCATTGTCAGCACTGTTAAAAAGGGTATTTTCAAGCAGGCATATCTGTCGGTAAATATATTTATAATTTTAGTTACTGATTGTTGGTCTAATTATTTTATTTTGTCGGTTCAAACTTAACATGAGAAACAAATTGAAACTAAATATCAATAATAGTTTGTGGCTAACTGGTTTTTTGCTGGTTATCTGTGCATGGATTTGCGGATTATTTATTGATCTTACAGGTGATTCAGGTCTGTATGCTGCGATTTCACGTCAGATGGTTGAATCGGGCGACTGGTTAACCCTCAGGATCAATGGTGAACCATATTATCACAAGCCGCATCTCTTTTTTTGGCTGGGGGGGACAGGTATCCGTATGTTTGGAAATTCCAACTTTGCTTTCAAACTGTTCCCTTTTCTTTTCGGACTGCTGAGTTTATATTTTATTTATCGTTTTGCAAAATTCATCTATTCTGAAAAGGCAGGAAGACTTGCGGCTATTATCGCCGGAACTTCACAAATGTTCTTTCTGTATTTTCTTGATATACACATAGATACTGTTTTGCAGACTGGTGTTATCCTGGCCTTGTGGCAGCTTGCTGTTCACCTTGGAAATGGTAAGGGTTACAGCCTCTTTTTTGGATTTTTAGGTATCGGACTTGCTATGCTGTCAAAAGGGCCGGTAGGAGCTGTAATACCTCTGTTTTTTGTGGTTTTCAATCTTTTGCTTAATAAAAAAATCAAAGAACTGTTTCATCCCAAATGGCTTACAGGAATAGTGCTTGTAGTAATTATAATCCTGCCGGCGCTATTGCATTTGTGGAGAAATTTTGGAAGGGAGGGGATAT